>JAEDOD010000047.1 GCA_016302165.1 Sphaerochaetaceae bacterium | reverse complement strand
CTCTTTCAGATGTTCTACGGCCTCCCGAAGGTGGTGGAAAAGACAAGCGGAAGACCGATCCATGGCACCATTGGCTTCATTTCTTTTGTAATAAAGGAAATAAAAGTGACTGGCGCCACCAGGGCACTGGTGGTTTTCGATAAAGATGGAGCAGAAGACAGAATAAGGGAGTTTCCCCAGTATAAGGCCCAGAGGGAGGATGACTGGGATAATATGGAAGAAGACCAGGTTCCATTCTCCCAGGAGGAGGACATAAGGAAAGCCCTGGATTACATGGAGATAAAGTATGTGTACTCAGAGGGAAGCGAAGCTGACGACTTGATCTATTCTGTGTCTGAGGAGGCGAAGAAGGAAGCTGAGGTGGTCATATCCTCCTTCGACAGCGATTTCTTCCAGCTGATTGACGATAGGGTGTCTGTATTGAGATTCAGGGGAAAGTCCAGCGTGCTCTGGAATAAGGAGAAGTTCTATGGTGAGTTTAGCTTCTCTCCATCCTCCTATGTTCTATACAAGGCTATTCTGGGAGACACGTCAGACAATATCCCAGGAGTCAGCGGAATCGGGAAAAAGAGGGCAGGGGATATAGTAAGGCACTATGAAGAGAAGAAAAGGATAGATGATGCACCCATTCCGGAAAGGCTGAGGAGAAGCTTGATGGATAACTGGGATAAAGTGGAAAGGAACATGAGGCTGATCAGGCTGATGAGAATGGAGAAAGCTCCATCCCTTTCGCTTTTGGGTTTCAATCTCTCCCGAGTGGAGGAGAGAAACAGCAGAGTGCTTCATGCTGCCGGAGTCTTTCACTCATAGATTTTTCTTCAATTAACATAAATTACTTTCACAAATTATGTTTCTACTATAACATGGTAATGTTTCTGTAATCTTGTTTGGGAGGGCTTGATGGTAGGCGATATTCAGAAGGCATCTATGCTGAAAAGGATTTCTGCGTTTATTCTGGATCTGATAGCCATAGCCATAATCGCAACCCTATTCTCATATTTAATCTCCCTCATTTCAGGTTTCGACAGCTGGAACCAAAGGCTGGAGGAAGCCTATTCCACCTACGAGAACCAATATGGCATTACTTTCCGTATTTCAGCTGAGGAATATAAGGCAAACGGGGAAGAATACATGGCTCAATATGACGCGGCCTACGATGCCCTTCTTGCTGACGAAGAGGCCATGAAGGCATATGGAGTGGTGTCTCAGCTGATGGTGCTTACCTTATCTCTATCCCTTTTCTTCGCCTTCCTTATCTGGGAATTCATAATTCCTCTCTTCCTTCATGACGGTACCACAGTGGGAAAGAAGATATTCGGTCTCTGTGTCATGAGGACCAACTGTGTGAAGATAAACGGAGTGTCCCTATTTATAAGGGCCATTCTTGGAAAATACACCATAGAGACCATGATACCTGCCTATCTCATTATGATGGTATTTATGGGCTCAATCGGGATTGTGGCCCCAATAGTAGTGTGCGGAATATTGGTTTTCCAGCTGATTCTTCTCTTCTCAACAAAGAAGAACCAGCTCATACACTGTATCCTTTCCGACACATGTGTGGTGGATTACGCATCCCAGATGATATACGAAAATGAAGAGGCTCTTCTTGAAGCCATGAAGAATGAAGGAAAGGAAAGGGCCCAGAGAGATCCCTATTATTGAAGGATAAGGAAGGAAAGATGGAAGTAAGGCTAGAGAATCTTACAAAGGTGTTCCCCAGCAGAAATAAGAAGTCTGGAGAAGAAGTTGTAGCTGTAAATGATATGACCATCGTGATCCCTGATGGAAAGCTTGTGGGGCTTCTTGGTCCCAGCGGCTGCGGAAAGAGTACTACTCTCTATATGATATCGGGCCTTCAGAAGGCTACTGGAGGAAAAATATTCTTCGGAGAGGACGATGTGACCAATCTTTCTCCTGAAAACAGGGGAGTGGGACTGGTATTCCAGAACTATGCTCTCTATCCTCACCTTACTGTAAAGCAGAATATCCTTTTCCCTCTCCAGAATCTTAAGGGCCCTGACAAGCTAAGTAAGAACGAGATGCTTGAAAGGACAGTTGAGGTTGCAAAGCTGGTCCAGATCGATAATCTTCTAGATAGAAAGCCCAGCGAGCTCAGTGGAGGCCAGCAGCAGAGAGTGGCCATTGCCAGGGCACTGGTAAAGATGCCGAGGGTCCTTCTTCTTGATGAGCCTTTGAGCAACCTGGATGCAAGGCTAAGGCTCCAGACCAGGGAGGAGATTAGAAGAATCCAGAGGGAGACAGGCATTACAACTGTATTTGTAACCCACGACCAGGAAGAGGCCATGAGCATCTCAGATGAAATAGTGATCATGAAGCTGGGAGTGGTCCAGCAGATCGGAAGGCCTCAGGATGTATACGACTCACCGGAGAACCTGTTTGTAGCAAAGTTCCTGGGAACTCCTCCAATCAATGTCTTCAGCGGAAGAGTGGAGAATGGAAAGATATATATCGGAGAAGATTGCGTAATGGAAGCTGAAGGAGTGGAGGACCAGGAAGTATGGGTCGGCGTAAGACCTGAAGGCTTTGTCCTTGATAATAGTGGCCCTCTCCACTGCTCAAAGACAGGAGTGGAAGTGATGGGCCGGGACGTATCGGTTGTAGCCACCCACACTGCTTCCACAAATAGTGTGATCAGGGCCATCATCCCTTCTGAGACCGTTGTGGGAGATGGTGATTCTGTATCCTTCTCCCTGAAGAGAAACAAGACTTTCATCTTCAGAAAAGAGGATGAAAAGCGGATCAGACTGGAGAAATAAATATGGAAATGGTTGAAAACAGGCATAAATGGAAGGCATGGCTATATCTATCTCCTGCCATCCTGCTTCTTCTGGTCTTTACAGTGTGGCCAATAATCAACACAGTGCGTATGGCCTTCCTTGAGAACTACTCAGGTCTCAGCGCTGTAAGGGGAGCCACCTTCTCCTTAGGAATAGGGAACTTCAGAAGCGTAATCCAGTATCCCAAGTTCCTGCAGTGCATGAAGAATACTGTATTGCTCTGTATTCTTACTGTACCTATCTCAACTTTTCTTGCACTCCTCATTGCTGTGTGTCTCAATTCCATCAAGTTTCTGCAGAAGCCTCTCCAGACCATATTCTTCCTGCCCTATGTGACCAACAGCATAGCCATCGGTATGGTATTTGCTGCCATGTTCAATATCGTAGGCTCCTTCTATGGCACGGAAAATGAAATAGTGGTCACAGCAGGAATCATAAACAACATAATCGAGTTCTTCGGCGGCAGAAGGGTAAACTGGATCAACGCAGGCTCCTCGTACCTGGCCAACATCACTGTCATGACAGTCTATATAGTCTGGAACGCCCTGCCTTTCAAGATCCTGGTGCTTCTAGGAGGCCTTCAGTCCATAAACAGGCAGTACTACGATGCGGCAAAGGTGGACGGAACTCCCAGGCGTAGAATCTTCCTTCGAATTACAGTGCCTCTCCTTTCCCCAATGATTGCCTATGTGGTCATCACAGGTTTCATCGGAGGCTTCAAGGAATATACATCAATTGTTGGAATCTTCGGTGAGAAGATGGGCCCTGCAGATGACGGCGGAAGACTGAATACAATGGTTGGCTTCATCTATGACGCCCTCTCCACCAATAAGCAGGGAAGGGCCAGTGCTGCAGCCCTGATTCTATTTCTGATCATTCTTGTGGTGACGCTGATCAATATGCAGGTCTCCAAGAAAAGAGTCCACTACTGAGGGAGGGAAGGATGAGTATTATTACAATGCATGAAAGAGATATCCAGAAGACTTCCCTAAGGCAGAAGGTGGTCTTCGCCACTGTCCAGGTATTGCTGTATGCATTTCTTCTGACAATGGCTTTGATAGTCCTTTTCCCATTCTACTGGATGGTGATTTCATCCCTGAAGACGCTGGATGAATACAGAGAGAGCGTACCTACATTCTTCCCACGTAGAATAATGTTCTCAAACTATAGGGAAGCCTTCACCAGCGCAAGCCTAGGCCGACTTTTTCTTAACACCCTCTACGTTGGAGTGGTATCCACACTTCTTTCCCTGGTGATCACAATCCTTTCCGCCTTCGCCTTTGCCCGTCTTGAATTCAAGGGAAAGAATATTCTCTTTGCCGGTCTTCTTGCCACAATGATGATTCCTGGAGAGCTCTTTACCATCACCAACTACAGCACTGTCACAAGGTTGGGGTGGATGAATACATATACAGTATTGATAGTGCCTTTCCTGGTTTCAGTGTTCTATATCTATCTTTTAAGGCAGAATTTCATGCAGATACCGGATGAGCTGTATCTGGCGGCCAAGGTGGACGGAACCGGAGACCTGAAATACCTCTTGAAGGTAATGATTCCACTGTCTCTTCCCACGCTTATATCCATTACCATCCTAAAAATGATGGGAGCATGGAACAGCTACATATGGCCCCGTCTTGTTGCCAACGACCAGGCCCACCGTCTCATTACCAACGGTCTGAGAAATGCCTTTACAGAAACCACAGGAGACGTGAACTATCCGGTACAGATGGCTGCAGTGGCCTTGGTGTCCCTGCCCCTGTTCCTGGTATTCGTGTTTCTCAGGAAATACATTATGAAGGGCGTATCCAGAAGCGGAATAAAAGGGTGATGTGAAGTCACCATAATATAGGATTATCAATCATAAGGAGTAAGATTATGAAGAAAACTATCGTTGTCCTGGCTTTGGTTCTGGCACTTGTAATGAGTGTCTTTGCCGGAGGCGGAAAGGAGAAGAGTGGAGCATCCTCCACCTTCCAGGTTCCAGAGGGAGGATATGACGGAAGTGCCGTCACAATCACCTTCTACCACACTATGGGAAGCAATCTTGCTGAAGTCCTTGCCCAGTATATCGAGGAATTCAATGCTCTCTATCCAAACATCACTGTAAATGCAACACAGGTTGGAAGCTACGATGATGTAAGGGATCAGATCTCTACAGAAATCACTGTAGGAAACCAGCCAAACATTGCATACTGCTATCCAGACCATGTGGCCCTCTATAACATGGCAGGAGTGGTTGCAACCCTTGACGACCTTATCGAAAGCAGTGAGGTGGTGACAAGGGCTGACGGCAGCACAGAGACTCTGGGTCTTACTGAGGCTCAGAAGGCAGACTTCATCGAAGGCTACTGGAACGAAGGAAAGCAGTTCGGAGACGGTCTCATGTATACTCTTCCTTGGTCAAAGTCCACAGAAGTCCTCTACTACAACAAGACCTTCTTCGATAATAACGGAATCAAGGTCCCCACAACCTGGGATGAGATGGAGGAAGTCTGTGCAGCAATCAAGGCCATAGACCCGGCAAGCATTCCACTTGGCTATGACAGTGAAGGCAACTGGTTCATCACCATGACAGAGCAGCTGGAATCTCCATACACTTCAGCTCTCGAGCCTCACTATCTCTTCGACAACGAAACCAACAGGGAGTTTGTAAAGAGATTCAGGTCCTGGTACCAGAAGGGCTACCTTACAACCCAGACTCTCTATGGCGCTTATACTTCCGGCCTCTTCGTCGCTGAAAACGGAACAAGAAGCTACATGTCCATAGGATCCAGTGCCGGTGCAACACACCAGAGACCAACCAAGGGTGCTGACGGCAACTACCCATTTGAAGTTGGAATCGCCACAATCCCACAGGTTAATCCAGATAGACCAAAGGTTATCAGCCAGGGACCAAGCGTATGTATCTTCAATAAGTCAAATCCACAGGAAGTCATAGCATCCTGGCTCTTTGTGAAGTACATGACCACAAGCACAGATTTCCAGGCTGAGTTCAGCATGACCAGCGGCTATGTTCCTGTCCTGAAGAGCGTTGCAGACCATCCTGTATACAAAGAGTTCGTCTCCAAGGCCAATGGAGGTGACTACATCTCAGCTCTCTCAGCTTCTGTATGTCTCTCACAGCAGGAAGCATACTATACTTCCCCAGCCTTCAACGGCTCCTCAACAGCCAGAAGCCAGGTGCAGAATCTTCTTGCAAGATCTCTTAGCGCTCAGGGCAATGACGACGAAGTCATCGACAAGGCTTTCAAGGAAGCAATTACAGAGTGCGAGTATCAGAACTGATGAAGCGGATATTCCTCTTTTCACTATTCTGCCTTCTCCTTCTTCTCTCCTGTACCACAGGAAAGAAGGAGGAAGCTCTACCTTCTCCTCCAGTTGTGGAGGATGTGGACTGGGCAGAAAAGCTGGAATATAACGAAAACTCAAATTCAGCCAAGGTTGAAGCTACTGTCAAAAGCTACATCGACGGTGACACTGTCCACTTCAATGTTCCAGAAAATGTGGTTAGAGGAGGAATCCTGAAGGCAAGGTTTCTTGCTGTCAACACTCCAGAATCCACAGGAAAGATCGAGGAGTGGGGTAAGGCTGCGTCCCGCTTTACTAAGGAAAAGCTGATGGGAGCAGACTCCATAATCGTTGAAAGCGATGACGGCGCATGGAATCTTGATTCCACAGGATCTAGGTATCTGGTGTGGGTCTGGTACAGGACAAGGGGAGAGGAGAAATACAGATGCCTTAATCTGGAGCTTCTCCAGAGCGGCCTGGCCATTCCTTCCTCCTCTGCCAACAACCGCTATGGCTCCTGGTGCCAGAATGCAATATCCACGGCAAAAAACCTTAAGAAATGCATATGGTCTGGCGCTAAGGACCCGGATTTCTTCTATGGAGACGCTGTGGAGGTTACGCTGAAGGAGCTGAGGACCAACATTGAGGCCTACGACTCCGTGAAGGTGGCCTTTGAAGGTGTTGTCATAATGAACAGCAACAACAGCGTATACATTGAGGCTTGGGATGAGGAGACCGGATGCCCCTTCGGAATTCCTGTCTACTATGGATATTCCCTTTCCGGAACAGGGCTGGAGATACTCCAGAGCGGAAACAGGGTAAGGATCGTAGGCTCTGTGCAGTACTATGCAGCTGGAGGATCCTACCAGATTTCAGGGCTGAAATATAGGGAAATGAAGCCGGATGACCCATCCAACATCCGACTTATTGAAAAAGGTGTGGAGATTCTTCCTTTCCTTGTATCTCCTCTTTCCTTCAATGGAGAGAGTGTTGAAGTGGAGAGTGGAGATGAAGTGAAGACCATAGCTCTTTCTGATGCTCTCCAGGGCACTCTGGTGGAGATGGAAGGAGTGCTGGTTGAAGATATCTACACCACAGATAACAGAGACTCTTCCTCCTTTGGCGCCATGACAATGGTCGCTTCCAGGGATGGGGAGAGAGTAACTGTCAGGACAATGCCTTTATATGAAAATGGCAGACTTCTGACAGAAGAGGACTTTATGGGGAAGGAGATATCCTTCTCCGGCGTGGTCGGAACCTATGATGGCAAAGCACAGATTCAGGTTTTCAGACCAGATGATATTACTGTCAGATGACAGCAGGGGAAACAAATGAAAAAAGCGATTATCTATCTTTCTGTTGCTTTAATGTGTCTCTCTGTATTCTTCGGTTGTTCCACTTCCGAAGCCACAGTGGATGCAGGGCTTCAGAATGCAAAGAATTATCTCTTTGCAATGTATAAGGATAAAGCTGTTGTAACAGCTTCTGACTACACCGTTGTAGACACTGTCATGATCAGTGGAGTGTCTTATCCTGTAGCGTGGTCCAGCGATGTGGAGGAAAATAAGGTGTCCTTCGTCTCCAACTCCAACCATATGGTGACTGTGGATGTGGATGAGAAGAGCCCTGTGGATGTGGATTATACCCTTACAGGAACCATCTCAGACGATAGAGGCAATACTCTCACCGTTACCTTCCCTCACAGAATTCCTGCATTCAAGGAAAGCTCCTGGGTAGAGTATAAGGAAGCAGCAGATGACTCCACCCTTGTGGTCAAGGGAATTGTCACAGGAATCATGTCTAAGACCAAGGGCAACAGCAGCAACTGTCTCTACATTCAGGATGATGTGGGAGGCTACTATGTATACGCTATGGCTCAAGATCCTCTGGAAAGCGGAATCCAGTTGGGTATGACAGTCCGTGTCACAGGAAGCAAGGATACATATAGCGGAACGCTGGAAATTGCAAACGCAGCAGTGGAGATCCTGGATTCCTCAATCTCTTCCTATGGCCCTGTGGATTGGACAGAGAAGTATGAAAAGGCAACATCCCTCAAGGACGAAGACCTTACAAGGGAGCAGGCACTTCTGGTTACAGTCAAGGACGTAGAGATTACAGGCCAGGATACAGCGAGCGGCTACTACAAGTTCAAGAAGAATGGTCTTGAGTCCTACGTAAGAATCTCATCTTCCGTATGCCCAATTGATAAGGACGCCCAGAATGAGCTTAAGAATGGCCACGCTGAGCACTATGGCTGGAAAGCTGACGTAACAGGTGTCATCTGCGTGTATGACGGAGCATTCTATCTCTCTCCTGTGGAAGGCTATGATGCATTTACCTATGTCTCCCTTCCTGAGAAGAGCGACAGCGAGAAGGTTTCCTTCGAGCTTGACTCTCTTACAATGGTTGACAAAGTAGTTGAAGACACCTCCCTTTCCCTTCCTCTTTCAGGTGCCGGATATGACAGCGTCAGCATCAGCTGGTCCAGCGACAGCCCATGTGCTGTGGTGGACGGCTCCACCCTCACTTTCACTCTTCCTGAAGAGGAGACCACTGTAACAATTACAGCCAAGGCTGAAAGTGGAGAGGAAGTTGGCGAGAAGTCATTTACTGTCATTGTTGAGGCTGCTAGTGCTTATTTTGCTTACCCAGTGATGGTGGAAGAGTATAGGGAGCACACTCCATATGCCCTTTATGCAAGCCAGAACAATGTGGGAAAGGATCTCTTCTTCAATGGAGAAATCAGCGGTAAGTATCTTTCCACCACAGATAAGGACAGCAAGGTTGCGTCCGTCTACCTTGAGAAGGATGGAGAGGGCTGGAGAATCTATACTGTAAAGGATGGCTCAAAGCTTTACGTTGAAATAGTGGACGGCAAGGCTGCCCTCAACAGTGAAGCTATGGGTAATGTCTGGAGGCTGGACGAAGAGACAGGAGTTCCTGTAACAGCTAGTGGCGACACAGACTACTATCTCGGCATGTACAAGAACTACGAAACATTCTCTGCCAGTAAGACTTCCTATATCTTCAACGACACCTCTGTCATTGGAGTAAGCCAGTTCCCGATGATGATCGTGGAGGAATGGCCAGGATACTACAGCTACGATAAAGTTTCTTCTGTCAGTGAAGAGGGTGAATACATCCTTTCCATGGACCAGGCTAATGTAGGAGCTACTCTCTACTTCAATGGAACAATCAGCGGTGGAAAGTATCTTGGAACCACTAGAAAGGCTGAAGAGGCTGTGAGAGTGAAGTTCGAGAAGGATGGAGAAGGCTGGAGAATTTTCACAACTGGAGATGAGAAGCTTTATGTGGAGATAGTGGACGGCAAGGCTGCACTCAACAGTGAAGTTAAGGGAAACGTATGGAGGCTGGACGAAGAGACAGGTGTTCCTGTAACAGCTGTCGGTGACACAGATTACTATCTGGGATCCTACAAGAGCTACGAAACATTCTCTGCAAGCAAGACTTCCTACATCTTCAACGACACTTCTGTCATCGGAGTAAGCCAGTTCCCATTGTCTATAAGGGAAGGAGAAGGAAAGAAGTGCGGAATCATCCTTGAAAACGTGATGAGCGTAGAGGATGGAGAGAGCTACTACTTTGTGGTGGAGCAGAACAATATCGCTTCCTCACTCTTCTTCAATGGAGAGATCAGCGGTAAGTATCTTTCCACTTCCCCAAGCCTTGCAAAGGGCGTCATGGTGAAGGCCGAAAAGGAAGGCGAAGGCTTCAGGATGGTTACTCCAGATGGTCTCTATGTGGAGATTGTGGATGGAAAGGCTGCCCTCAGTGCTGAGCCTCAGGGAAGCCTCTGGACTATCAACGCCATTGGTGTTCCTGTGGCAATGTCTGGAGATTCAGAGTATTACCTTGGCTGCTACAAGACATACAACACATTCTCAGCCAGCAAGACACAGTATATCAGCGATGTCTCCCTCATTGGAGTGAGCCAGTTCCCTGCTATGCTCTACACTGTAGAATGATTGAATGGGTGCGGGAGGGTTTCCTCCCGCATTTATGCCCTGAAGGGAAGAAGACTTGCCTTGAGGACATAAATGGACAACAGATTTCTTGAGGCCTACAGGGCCATTGAAGCCTACGACACTATAGTGATCCATAGGCACACAAAGCCTGACGGAGATGCCCTAGGGAGCCAGTTTGGCCTTAAGGGGATTCTTGAAGAGAACTTTCCTGATAAAAGGATATATGCAGTAGGAGATGACCCGGGACGTTTTAGCTTTCTTGTGGATGGAGAAATGGATGAGATTCCTGACGAGGTGTTCTCTTCCGCCCTCTCAATCATCTTGGACACTTCCTCCAGTAACCTTATAAGTGACCAAAGGTTTACTGCGGCAAAGGAGACGTTGCGCTTCGACCACCATCTATTTCTTGAGAAAATATGCAATATTGAAGTCATAGACACATCTTCCGAGTCATGCGCTGGAGTCATAGTGGACTTTGTCAGGGAAATGGGACTGAAAATAGGCAGTAAGGCTGCAGAAAAGCTCTATACAGCCATGGTTACAGATAGCGGCCGTTTTCTGTACTCATCTGTTTCCGCTTCCACTCACGATAGGGCTTCCTTTCTTCTTTCCTTTCCCTTTGACAGGAGCCGGATATACAGGAACCTCTATTCCGAAGACCTGGAGAATGTAAGGATGCGTGGCTTATTCATGTCCAGGATAAAGGTGACAAGGAATAATGTGGCCTATGTATACTCCACAAGAGAGGATGTGGCAAAAATGGGTCTCTCTCCCTTCTCCATATCCCGTGGTATGGTGAATACCATGGCCAACATCAATGGAGTGAAGATATGGGTGAACTTTACCGAGGATGGAGAGAATGTGCTGGCGGAGCTGAGAAGTGATGGGATAGACATCAATCCTATAGCTGTAGCCTACGGCGGAGGAGGCCATAAGGCGGCATCAGGAGCCACTCTCAAGTCCAAATCGGAGGCGTTGTCTATGCTGGAGGATCTGGATAGACTAAGTGGAGAAGAAAGATGAATGACAGTATAAAGAAACTTATATTTGAGAAAATCAAGGAATATGAAACTATAGTCATAGGCCGCCATATCCGTCCAGATGGAGACGCTGTAGGCTCATCGCTGGGGCTGGGAGCCATAATCGCTCTCACTTTCCCGGAGAAGAAGGTCTATTATGCCAATAGGGATTCCTCAGACTACATGGCCTTCCTGGGCTCTGATATGGCCGATGTGGAGGATTGTGTCATATCATCATCCCTGGCCATTATTCTTGATACAGCCACTCCAGACAGGATTTCAGAGCCAAGGTTATTGAATGCCAAGGAAGTGATTAAGATAGACCACCACATTGAAACAGCGCCCTATGGAGACATTAGATGGGTCGAAGAGGAGAGGAGCAGTACTTCTGAGCTTATTGCTGACTTCTACAGCTCCTTTTCTTCTGATCTCAGGATAGACAAGGCAGCAGCTACAGCCATATATGCAGGAATGAATACAGATAGCGGCCGCTTCCGCTTCTCCTCCACCAAGGGAGATACCTTAAGGCTTGCCGGTCTTATGCTGGACCAGGGAGTAGACGTGGAAAAACTTCAGGCCAATCTGGACCTTAAGGACTTCAAGTTCTACAGATATCAGGCAGATGTGTTCTCCAGAATCAGGATCACGGACCATGGAGTCGCCTGGCTATTTGTGGATAGGGCCATGCAGGAGAAGTGGGGGCTTAGCCGTGAGGACGCAGGAGAAAGCGTAGGCTTCCTTTCAGCCATCAAAGGTTCCATCTGCTACATAGCATTCATTGAAAACAGCGATGGAACCATCAGGGTCCGTCTCAGGTCAAGATTCATGACAGTCAATAAAATAGCAGAGAAGTACCATGGCGGTGGCCACGACAGGGCTTCGGGAGCCACATGCTACACGCCACAGGAGATGGAAAACCTCCTCCTGGATGCAGACAAGGCTACAGAAGAGTTCAAGAATAGCGGAGAGTATTGGATATGAAGATTCTAGTTGTCAACGATGATGGAATAAAGGCTGAAGGCATTTCCCACCTTGTGAAGTGGGCTGGTGGGATTGGAGAAGTTACAGTTGTGGCTCCCAAGGGCCAGCAGAGCGGAAAGTCCCAGTCGCTGAGGATTCACGATAGCTTTGAAATAAGGAAAGTGGAATACCCTGGAGCCAAGGAGGCATGGAGCGTTGACTCCACTCCTGCCGACTGTGTCAGATTCGCCTTCGATATCCTTGGCCACTTCGACCTAGTGCTGAGTGGAGTGAACTGGGGCTTCAACATTGGAGATGACGTTGCTTATTCAGGAACCTGCGGGGCCATGCTGGAGGCAGCCTTCTGGGGAGCAAAGGGCATAGCATTCTCATGTTCTTTCAACTCCTTCCTCTCCTTCCCGGAAAATATCCACAGAATCTGGGATTTTTTCCAGGAGAAGAATCTATTGGAGAAGAACGATCTCTGGAACGTAAATGTTCCGGATACAGTGAAGGGCATAAAGATAACCCGTCAGGGCAGGGCCTATGTACAGGACCACTTCATCCAGAAAGAAGGGGACCTATGGACCCAGAAAGGATATATGGCATACAGGAAAGGTGAAGCCAAGGATACAGACATAGAAGCTGTGGAGGAGCTGGATCTGGTTTCCATTACTCCAATGAGATGCGACAGGACAGAAATGGACCTATATGTGAAGATGAAGGACGAAGGAATCCTCTTCCAGTAAAGGAAAAGGGAGAGTT
>JAEDOD010000046.1 GCA_016302165.1 Sphaerochaetaceae bacterium | reverse complement strand
GGATCAGAAAGGAGATGGCAGGACGGCTTGAGAACTACGTAATTGACTGAGCCTGTTTCCAGAGCTTTACTCCACAAAGACGAAAAAATTCATCCCTCCGCCAAAAGCCAAGGAGGGATGGATGAGTAAGACTAAAGAGTCTATTAGAAGGTGTAGAGGCCACCAAGGATTCCGTGTCCTGCAAGGGATGTGCCTACTCCACTGTCGTTGAACTTCATGTTAATTCCGAGGCCAACGTTGAGGAAGATAGTTACAGGAACCTTAGGGAATGTGTATTCAGCACCTGCTGCCCAGAGAAGGCCCAGGCCTACGCCGTCCTTGACCAGAACCTTGGCAAGAGGACCAGTTGTGAAGGAAATCTTCTGAGGAGCAGCAAGAGTTCCTGTCTTGAAAGTCCAGTCTGCGAAGTTATAGAAGGCGCCACCGTTGATAGCAAAGGAATTACCGCTGAGGAAGTCAAGGGAAACTCCACCCTGGAGGTCGAACTTGCCCATACCATATCTAGCGACTACTTCCACGCCTGTACCGATGCCGGCACCAACGGATACATCACCCTTCTTGCTTGTTCCTGTTGTAGCAGCGAATGCAGAAGTAAGAGCAAGGGCGATAACCAGTACGATTGCAACAATCTTCTTGTTCATTTTTTCTCCTTCGGGACTACCCCCATTTTCGAAGGGAAAGCCCTATATTTTACAGAATAGCAAGAAAACGAAAAATAAGCTTCATCTCTATGTGTATTTATGAAGTATTTTTTCACAGAACAACTGGAAAATGTCTAAAAAAACTTTAGCGGAAGTGTAACTATTCCTTAAAAGTGTGGAATCAATTTGTCATAGTTGGGGCCAATTGTAGGGAAGACCTGTAACCTCTGCGCCACTATTCTATTGTTTCCTCTGAATCCGTTGAGGGAAAACCTTTCCATAGTGACCTCTGATACACAGAAAACAGGAGATGAATCTCGATTCATTTCATCTTTTCCTCTATACTTCCCCTTGGAGGAGAATATGGCTGTCCTTTACTGTCTTACAAATGATGAACTGAAAGAATATCTGGGTCTTGAAAAGGATTTCCAGAGCAAAATCGTCTTCCAGGCCCTGAACAAGGGCATTACAGACTGGAATGCCATGACCAGCCTTCCTAAGGCCATAAGGGAACGTATATCCAAGGACCATCCTTCCGCCCTCTCTTCCAAGGTTATCCGCAGAAGCGATTCAGACTCTGCTGTGAAACTGGCCATCGAAATGGAGGATGGAGCTGTAGTGGAGTGTGTCAGGCTTTCTGACGGCAACGGCAGATATACAGCCTGTCTATCGAGCCAGGTGGGATGCGCCATGGGCTGTGCCTTCTGCAGGACAGGCACCATGGGCCTGGTGAGGAACCTGAAGGCTGGAGAAATAGTGGAGGAGCTGATCCATCTGGAGAAGCTTGGTGAGCACATCACCCATATAGTATTCATGGGAATGGGAGAGCCTCTTGCCAATTTCACAGAAGTCATGTCTGCCATAACATACATACATAGGGAGGATGGAATTAACATCTCCTACAGAAGGATCACCATCTCCACCTGTGGCCTGGTTCCTGGAATCAAGAGACTTTCGGAGCTGAAGATTCCTGTGCGTCTTGCTGTGTCTCTTGTGGTTGCAGATGACGAAAAGAGAAACTCCATAATGAAGGTCAACAGAAGCTATCCGCTTAATGAGCTGAAGAAGGCGCTTATGGCGTTCCAGCATAGAAACGAGAAGAGGATCACTTTGGAATACTGTATGCTGGGTGGGATCAATACAGATAGGAAAGCTGCTGAGAATCTCCAAAGATTTGCCAAAGGCCTGGAAGTACTGGTGAATCTGATTCCCTGGAATCCAGTGGATATCCTCCCCTTCTCTTCCCCTACAGATAGGGAAATCAGGGCCTTCACCTCAGAGCTCAGGTCTCTTGGAATCAACTACAGCATCAGACGTGAAAAGGGAAGAAGCGCCGATGCAGCCTGCGGCCAGTTGGCCAGTGAGACAAGAAAGGAAAAGAACTGACCATTCCAATATGGGAAAATGGGTACTGCTAGTTCTCATATTGTAACCTTAAAGGTATATTTTATATAACTTTATATCGCCTAAAAAGTTAACAGACAAAGACTTGTCCCAAGCCTATACTCAAGCTATGGAAGCAAAGGAATTGTTGGCACTAAATGTTGTGCGGATAAGAAAGCTGGAAAACCTTACCCAGACAGCGCTGGCTAAGAAAATTGGAATAACCAGAAAACATCTTTGTAAAATAGAAAAGGGAGAGACCTTTCCTTCTTCAGAAATACTTTCCAGAATAGCAAAAGGCCTTGGAGTTCCCATCAAGGAGCTGTTTTCAGATCCGGAAGACCTTCAGAACATCGACCTTTACTCCCATAGCCAGAGGGCCATGGAGCGTCTTCTGCCTACAATCAGCAGAATGCTGACGGAAGAAATCATCAAGGATATCTCCGACAGCTTCCATATATAGCTAGAGTCCTTAAAGAAGTAACCTCAGAAGCCACAATTAGTCATTTTCAGGCTGTAAAACTTGAGGGCCTCTTACGAAGCCCTCAACACTTTATTTCTCAAGAATAGCCTTGATTCTTCTGACTCCAGCGGAGGATGACTGCTCCTTCACAATCTTGAAGTGGCCAAGCTGGGATGTATGCTCAACGTGTGGTCCGCCACATACTTCCTTGGAGAAGTCGCCGATGGAGTAGACCTTGACCTTCTCTCCATACTTTGCGTCGAACTGTGCAGCGGCTCCCTGCTCCCTTGCCTCCTCAAGAGACATGGTTTCGCATACTACAGGAAGGTCCTTCTCTATCTGACTGTTAACCAGATCCTCAACAGCCTTCAGCTCCTCCTTAGTAAGAGCCTGTGGATGGTTGAAGTCGAATCTGAGACGCTCAGCTGTAATGTTGGAGCCCAGCTGCTTAACATATCCTCCCAGAACCTCCGAAAGAGCCTTGTGGAGAAGGTGTGTTGCTGTGTGGAGGGCTGTGGTGGCTTCGCTATGGTCAGCAAGACCGCCCTTGAACTGCTGCTCAGCTCCAGCCCTTGAAATCTGCTGATGCTTCTCAAAGGCCTCCTCGAAGCCCTTTCTGTCTACAGTAAAGCCATGCTCCTTGGCAAGCTCCTCTGTAAGCTCAATTGGGAAGCCATAGGTATCATAGAGCTTGAAGGCGATACGGCCGCCGATAGTCCTGCTCTGGCCCTTGAGAAGGTTTGGAAGCATCTTCTCAAATTCCTTCTCTCCATTGGTAAGGGTCTTGGAGAACTTTTCCTCCTCCTTCTTCAGTTCATCAAAGATGAAATCCTTGTGCTCCTCAAGCTCTGGGTATGGAGCAGAGTAGAGGGAAAGGACCACTTCAGCAAGGGAAGGAAGGAAGCTTCCTTCAATTCCAATCTTCTTGCCATGTCTGACAGCCCTTCTGATAAGACGGCGGAGAATGTAGCCCTGGCCTACGTTGCCTGGAGCCATACCTCTCTGGTCACCAAGGATGAAGACGCTGGTCCTTACGTGGTCGCTGATGATTCTGATGGAGATGTCATCCTCCTCACTCTCACCATACTTCTTGCCGCTAAGGCCTTCGATGGCCTTGATGATAGGCTGGAACACTTCTGTGTCGTAGACGCTCTTCTTTCCCTGGAGAATGGCAATGGTCCTTTCGATGCCCATTCCAGTGTCGATGCACTTTCTCTCCATTTCATGGTAGGTGCCGTCTGCTTCCTTTCTGTATCCCATGAACACGTCGTTCCAGATTTCGAAATACTTTCCGCAGTGGCAGCCTGGCTTACAGTCTGGACCGCATGCAGGGCGACCTGTATCGATGAACATTTCGCTGTCTGGACCGCAAGGGCCTGTCTCGCCAGCTGGTCCCCACCAGTTATCTTCGCGAGGCATGAAGTAGATTCTTTCCTTTGGAATTCCAAGGCTCTCCCACTTTGCTGCGGCTACTGTATCACGTGGAACTTCATTGTCTCCTTCGAAGACAGTTACGCTCAGCTTGTCCACAGGAATCTCAAGGACCTTGGTCATAAACTCGAAGGAGTACTCGATCATCTCTTCCTTGAAGTAGTCTCCAAGGGACCAGTTACCAAGCATTTCAAAGAAGGTAAGGTGGTTTGGGTCACCTACACTGTCGATATCTCCAGTTCTGATACACTTCTGATAGTCACAAAGTCTCTTTCCGCTTGGATGGTCTGCTCCCAATAGATATGGAACAAGTGGATGCATTCCTGCTGTGGTGAAGAGTACTGTGGGGTCATTCTCCGGAATAAGGGAGGCACCGCTGATCTGCTTGTGGCCCTTGGACACGAAGAAGTCTATGTACTTCTGCCTCAATTCATTGGCTGTAATCTCTTTCATATCATTTCCCTCTAAATATATGGAATTCTTCTAGATGTTATAATCTTGAGTCTTCATGGTCAACGCGTCACTGGGCGTCCAGGCCATCAAATAGGGACGGAGTAAGGTCTTCCTTCCTTTTTCCTCCCCTTCTTACGCTTCTCTCTTCCCCGAAAAGCTTCAATAGATCCTTTGGCTTGGAGTAAGGGATTGCTTTATCCAATAGGCGCTGACTGCACCAGGAATAGTTTGGGTTATCCATAAGGCTCTTTGGTATGGCTCCCTTTCTCCCCTTTTCCAGGGCGCTGTCAAAAATAGGCCAGGAGGGACCTCCGTCCTTATCTTCAGCCAGGAAGTAGCCGTCGCCGAAGGAGGAAAGGAATCTATTTCTCAGCACCACATGCCACTTCTCGCTTTTGGTGAGGGGCGAGAACTGGGATACGAGGGTCCCTTTTTCATAGACCTTCTCCATCAGCTCCAACAGAGCCTCTGACGGGCACTTTGAAATCGGGGAAGAAAGGACAGCAATTGTCCTTGCTCCCAGATTAAGGGCAGAGGAAAGGGCAAAGGAGGAGCAGCCTGAAGCGAGAGGTGAAACGATGGTCCATCCCTTCTCTGCTGCAAAGGCCACAGCATTGAAGATATCATCCTTAGCCTTCAAGGAGGGAATGGGAGTTCCAACCACAACCAGCTTCCTTTCGGATCCAAGAGGAAGCTTTCCCGCTGTGTAGAGAAAGTGTACACCCTCCATGTGAGAGGATGGATAATCCTCCTCTGTCACAACTGAGAATGGAATCCTTTCCTGGTCGAAGGCTGATCTGACACTTCTCCAGATTTCATTGAAAAGTGTCTCCTCCTTTCCGTCCGCCACAAATTCCCTGGTGTAGGAGGCAAAGGGAAGGGAGAAGTCTGGATTAAGGCTGACAAGAGTGTTCCAGGCTCTCTCATCGTCCCCCTTATAGAGAAGCTTCAAGGCTTCAAAGGCTATTGCTTTAGACTTAACGACATCTTCTGACATGGCGTTTAGCCTCCAAAAGTATGGAAAGCATATGGCAGAATGGAGTAGGCACATCGTACTGTTTACCCATTCTGGATATGGCTCCTGCAAAGTATCTGTTCTCTGTCTCCCGATTTTCCATCAGATCCTCCAGCATGCTGCTTCTTCCCTTTCCTTTGAGAGAGCAGGTGTTGCTGATCATTCTCTCTACATCATCCTGATTCAGCACAACTCCTTTCTTGGCCCCTATGGCCTGGACTTCCCTGGCAACGAGTCGGGCAGCCCTGATCATATCACTGTTGTCTGAAGTGGCGTCATAGTCAGCTTCAAGAATGGCTGTAAGAGTATTGAAGCAGGTGTTGGTCATGAACTTCAGCCATTTTTCGTGGTGGATATCCTCTGGAATCACAGCATCCTGTCCACAGGAAAGAAAGTATTCCAGAATTGCTTCAACTCTTTCGGAGCGTGAGTTATCCTTCTCTCCAAAAGTGATCTTTCCTCTGGAGAAGGAGGTGATGACGTTGTTGTCACGGAAGACGGAAAGGCCTGAAATGAAGCCATATAGCACCCTCTCCTCTCCAAACTCCAGAGAAAGGACCTCCTCAGCTTCTATTCCATTTAGGATAGGAAGGATTACAGTTTCCTTTCCCAATAGCGGTTCTATTACAGAAAGAGCGGAATGTAGCTGGAAGTTCTTCACGGCGACTATCACCAGCTCAGGCTTTTCCTCCACTTCCCTAGAAAGAAGAGTTGGAACAGGAAGCTTCTCTCCATTGAAAACTATAGGAAGGGAGCATCTATCCTTCCTGTCTTCTCCCACAGCGAAGAACACATTTCCTCTTCCCTTCAGGCAATAAGCTGTGCTGGAACCCACCGATCCCCGTCCGATTATGGCTGTCTTCATGGCATAATTCTAATCCTCAGGGAAAAGAGGTTCAAGAATACCTTAAAGTAGACTATCTGAAGGTACATGAGTTTTCTAATGAGATGTTTCTGGTATGTTATAGCTGTTATGATGTGACCTCTTGTCAATAGCAAATTTTCATATTTTGATTGAGTTAGGGAAGAACATAGGCTGTCAGTTGTTCGGCACTTGACCATTCTGTTATTCGTGGATTGGTTACCAACAGGTCAATGGTTCGCCAAAAGCCCTTTCAGTCTAGGAGCGGGAATTTATTTCATTCTCTGGACGATTCTCTATGCTGAAACACAAGTTGAGTATGTCGCAGGGCCGATATCAATAATCCTGGCTTCTGTGGTTATCTATGCCCTGCGGATCAAAGTGGGAGAACAAGGAAAAGGGAGGATTCCTGGATTAGTTTTCTACGTTTACTATTCTGTTCATCTCCTAATAATCTAGGGAATCAGAGAGCTGGTTATTGTTTTGTGATGATATCTCCATTCCAGAGTCGTCCAAGAAAGTCCTTCCATGGAAGTATGAGGATACCATCGTCAAGCATTCTCGAGCTCTCTTCCCTTGATACAACAATGTACTTGGAGAAGATGCCTTCCTCTTTGAGTTCTCTCAGATTTGCAAGGTGTCTATCCGTAACAGATTTTGTACTCTTCACCTCAATTGCAATTTTATCTCCGATGATAAAGTCAACTTCTCTCTTTCCATCACTTGTACGATAGTAAGTGAGATCAGTATTATGAATTCCTGCATAATCGATATAAGCAATGAGTTCCATTGCAATATAGGTCTCAAAGAGGGTTCCATATTCTGTCATCGTCTCTGTAGGAACTGTCATATGAGCAAGGCTTCTTGCAATTCCCACATCGAAGAAGTAGAAACGGGAGAAGGAAGTTTCCTTCCTCTTCTTTGTCTTTCCATACGGCTTAATTTCCTTCACCATAAATGTATCAAGAAGAATCTTATACCAGGTTTTTATTGCCTGACGGCTCACCCCTACGTCAGAAGCAAATGCAGAGAAATTGATCTGTTGTCCATTCGATAATGCAGCTTTTTCAAGGAAGTTGATGAAGCCAGGAAGATCATTCACTTCATTTTCAAGCTGGATTTCCGTCTCCAGATACAGGCCTTCATATGCCGCAAGAACTTCATCAGCGTCTTCAGGATAGAGGTACATCTCTGGAAGTAAACCAGTTTTGAATATTCTCTCAAGAGTGTAATCACCCCTGTCCTTGATTTCAGGATAACAAAGAGGATGCAGCTTTTTCTCAAGAGCACGACCTCCAAGGAGATTGACTCCTCCTGTCTTAAGCTTGCGTACACTGGATCCCGTCATCAGGAACACCAGATCCGTATCCTCGATGAACTGATGAACTGTATACAAGAGCTGTGGAGCTCTCTGTATCTCATCTATGACTACAAGTCCTTCAGTGAGATTTTCGGCCTTCAGTGTTTCTTCCAGCAGTGCTGGATTACGGATAATCCGGTAATAAAGAGTATTGGAAAGCAGATTCCAGTAAAGTACTGGTTTTCTCACCTCGTTTTTCGCATACATCGATTTGCCGCACATTCTTGGGCCGATGAGAAATACCGATTTCCTGTCAAGTATTCTATCCAGATCAACGTAACGCTTTACATACTCTTTCATAATTTTACTCCTGTAAAAGTCATTATAGTAGAAAAAATGAATTTCTAAAAGTCGATATTTACTAAAAAACTAATATTCCATATTCGTATTTCTATATTTCTTGTTACATTACAACAATAATTGGTTCTTCCGGAGATCTGTTGTTCAATAACAGGAAGGAGATGAAATACAGGTGAAATGAGATAGAAAAAGAGCTGTATAGCATGGTAAAACTGTAAGCGACGAAACTAAACAGGAGAACCATGAAATGCAGCTCTAAGGGCAGAGCTATCGAAATCTTCCTTCCTTGTGAACCATTCAGCGTCAGCGGAAAGTGCTATACCGACAAAGGGGCATTGGTCACCTTTCAGATGTGTAGGCGAAAAGGAGAGATGCCCCTGTGGCGAGGAGTAGATGCGCCATTCCGGATCCTCCCAAGGTCTCTGTCGTCGACGAGTTCTCCATAGAGAAGGGGCACAAGTATGCCAAACTGGTGATAGATTCCAAGAAAAGGAGATGCTCTACCTGCACAGGGGAAAGTCCAAAGAGGACTTCAGGCCGTTCTTCAAGGAGCATGACTCCAGCTGGTACAAGGGGATAGAGGGCTGTATGAACAAGATAAAAGGTGATAAAGCGCACTGCCTTCGGCTTCAGGGACTTCGACTACTTCTTCGACAGGATATGGTATGCTTTCCTTCCCAGGCACAAGAAGATGGAAGCCAGAAGAAAGGTCTGGGAATGCTATGAAATGGATTTTTCAGAATTGTCGGCTGAAACTATTGAACAACAAAAAACCGGATGAGCCTTAAAATTATACTTGAAACACTAGCCGTTGCGGACCTTTAGGCGAATTTTGGTACTTGATAAAAAACTCCTTGCAGTGCAAGGAGTTATCTCAAATTTGTTCGTTGCCGTCTCCCAGAATCGAACTGGGGACACATAGATTTTCAGTCTATTGCTCTACCAACTGAGCTAAAACGGCATCAACAGACAAGACTCTACAGAATTCCTTGAACTGTGTCAACAGCATCAGGAAAGAATTTTTACTCATCCCAATCTCTTCTGTCCCTGTAATCCCGTTCATCATAGTCGTCACGACGGATTCTAGGCCTATCCCGCCTGTCGTCGTAATAGTCTCTCCTCTCGTCATAGTCACGGCGTCTATAGTAGTCACGGTCATCCCTTACATCCCTGTAATCGTCCCGTCTACGGTCCCTATAGTCCCTGTCGTCATAACGCCTATAGTCTCTCTCATCATCCCTGTAGCGTCTCTCATCCCTATATTCCGGGTATTCTCTCCTTCTTTCCTCCCTGGGCCGTGGCCTTTCTTCCTCCCGGACTCCTCCTTGGATGAATTCATACCACTTGTCATCATAGCCCTCGTCCCTTCTCTCCTCTTCGTACCTGGGCTGCCGGGGAGTCCGAAGGTCTCTTTCCCTTGGCCGCTCCTCCCTGTATTCCTCTTTTCTGACAACAGGTTCCTCCTTTTTCTCCTCAGGAGAGAACCGGGAGGAGGAAGGCGGGTAGGAATATCTGGAATCACGGGGAAGAGGAGAAGACTGGGGAGGAACTGAGAACACTTCGCTTCCTTCCTCACTCTTCTCTTCATCCTTCTCCTCTTCCTCCACCACTACAGTGCGGTAGCTGCTCTTTGAGGCAAGGGACGCAAAGACAAAGAGGAAGGACAAGGTATACCAGAATTCAAAGTCGTGGACGAAGACTCCAAGGACAAGGGAGACCATGGATATATTTTCCGCACTTTTCGTCTCCACTATCTCCAGTATTCCTGAATGGAATAGGGATGAGGAGAGAAGAAGAAGGAACAGGATGACATTCAAATACCATGGAGTGGAATCACTTCTTCTAGTGACAAGGAAGATTGATAGACCGAGGGCAACAAGCAGTATGGGATAGAGGGCCCTGAAGATACTGAAACCAGAATCACCATACCCACTTAATATAGTCAGGGCAATGGAGAGAAGCAGGGAAAGGGCTAGGACTCCCGCCCACTTTCCTCTCTTTCTCTTCTGGAAGAAGCTGTAGGACAACAATGACAGCACCATTGGGGAGAGAGCAAGAGCAAATGGAATTCCCAAGGGAAGGACTGATGCCTGGGACAATGACCTTTCAATCCAGAGAATAAGGATTGAAAAGAGATATGCTCCTCCTGAAAGCAGCATGAGCCAGGCCTTCTCTCCATCCTTCATCACCAAAGAAGAGAACACAAGTGGAAGAACGGCCACACAGTATCTTAGTCCGCTCTGCCAGGTGAAGGTGCCTCCAAAGGCCAAGGAAAGAAGAATGGGAACCAGAGGAATCAGGAAGCCAAGAGCCACATAGGGCCATACCCTGATTTCAGGTTCGAAGTCTTCATATAGATCGCTGATCCTTTCTCTCTTTACTGTCTTCAACGGCTAAGGACTCTCCTTCCTCCGTCAAGATTTATTTCCAGTCTGTCATATCCGTCTAGTTTAGCCCAAAGCTTTGGAACAAAGGAGGAGAAAGTAGAAGTGAAGTCCATGACAATAGGGTCCCCATCTTCCTTCTCTGAAAGGATATGGCCGAAGCCTGGGAAAGACGAGTAGCGCCAGACTTCGCTTTTCCCTTCCTTTCTCCTGCATATGACATAGCCTTTGTCACGACGGGAGATATATGCAAAGGAAAGAGTTGAAGAGGAGGAAAGGATCTCCTTTTCGCTTTTTCCTTCAGCCAAGGCGGAGAGCACTGAGAAGGAGTCTTCTGTAGAAGCAACCAAGTAATCGTCACTACTGGAAACTTCAGCGTCCTTCCCTTTTGGAGAAGCAACAAAAAGCACAGGGCTGCCGCTGGCGCTGACACCGGCTCCAATCTGGATTCCCTCTTTCTCTACAACGACATAATCCTCTGCTTTCATATATTTCCTCCGGATTCTACATCTGATTTTAGTGTGGCAAAAGACAAAGTACAATAAGGAAAACACTTCTCTTGTTGTCTTATGACAAAATGGATTAGACTTTCGTCATGAGTCATGTGACAGTGGAAGGCCTTTCCTTTTCTATCGATGGAGCACAACTACTAAATAATATCTCCTTCTCTCTCGAGAAAGGTTCCCTTACCCTTGTTGCGGGACGGAACGGAAGCGGCAAATCCATGCTCCTCAAGTGCCTCAAAGGTCTGGAGAAACCTCAGAAGGGAGTCATATCCCTGGATGGTAGGCCCCTCTTGAAGGCAAAGGAAAGGATGAAGGCCTTCGGTCTTGTGTTCCAGGATACTTTTCTGCAGATTGTAGGCTCCACAGTAAAGAAGGATATAGCCTTCGGCATGGAGAACCTGAAGATGGAGCGAGGAGAAGTGGAAAGGCGGACAGAGGAGCTGTTGGACCTTTTCTCCCTTAGACAAGTGGAGAACCTGAACCCTATTCTGCTCTCTGGAGGAGAAAGAAGAAGGCTGTCCATTGCAGGAGTCCTGGCCATGGAGCCGGAAGTGATCCTCCTAGACGAGCCACTTGCTAATCTGGACTACCCTTCTGTAGTTCTGGTGCTGAACACCCTCCTGACCCTGAAGGAAAAAGGTGTCACTGTACTTATAGTCTCCCATGAAGCTGAGAAGCTTCTCGCCCTTACTGACCGGACCATCATACTTTCCAAGGGAGAAGTAGTCGGAGAAGGAAGATCTGAAGAGATGATGGACAAGTTGAGAGAAAACGATGTCTATCTTCCTCCGTCAGCTTCATTCAGGGATTTATCATGGCTAAAGTAAATCCCTTTGCCCTCCTGGTGGCCTTGATCCTCTCCTCCCTGTCCATTTCAATACTTTCCGATATTCCATCTCTTGTGGTATTGGCCATTGTAGTTTTTCTTCCATTTTTCTTCGGAATCAACATCCCAAAAATCCTATGGTCCATGAAGGTCATGGCCCTTACAGCAATTCTTATATTTGTCTTTGCCCTTATGGCTGATAAAGGTCTAATGAGAAGCTTCGGAGACACAGCCAGGTTCCTTTCTGTCATAGCTCTTTCCGCCCTATATGTAACGACAGCAGACCTATTGGAGATGGCAGACACCTTAGGCTCCGTCCTCTATCCCATATTAGGAAAGAACGGGCGGAAGGCGGCATCCACCATAATGATGGCCATATCCCTCTTTCCCATCATATTCTCCACTTCCATGGAGATGATGAATGGAAGGAAGTGCCGTCAGGGCTCCTTCTTCCGTCATCCTGTGTCATCCCTGTCGGAATATGTGATCTCAATGATGAGGCTTCTCTTCAATAAGGTGGTCACATTCCAGGATGCCATGTATTCAAGGCTATGGAGACCAGATGGGGAGAGAACAAGAGTGGCTTTCAGAAAAACTGATTACGCTGTAATGGTCATGTCTCTATTGATTGCAATAGGAGTCTTTCTATGGACAAAGCTTCTCTAAGGCGCCGCCTTCTCTCTTTCCTTTCCGTCTTCGAAGGGAAAGAGAAGGAATCTGAAATAATCCGGGAGACTCTGCTTTCCCTTCCTCTCTATAGAAGCGCTGAGACCATACTGGCCTTCGCTCCCCTTTCCTCGGAGCCTGATATTTCCCCACTTCTTTCTGACCCTAGAATCCTTCTTCCCTTCATCACGGGAGAAGGCACCATGGAATTCGGAAAAGGAAGACTCAAGAGAAATAGTCTGGGTTTTCTGGAGCCGGAAGACAGAAGAAGGGAAGAGTACAAAGAAGCCATAATGCTTACGCCCCTTCTGGGAGCAGACAGACTCTGCCACAGAATCGGAAGAGGAAAAGGATTCTACGATAGGTATATTGAAGAGAATGGATATAGGCTCTTTAAGATAGGACTGGCCTTCACTGTATCCATAGTGGATGAAATTCCTGTGGAAGACAATGACATGGCGCTGGATATGGTGATTACAGGAGACGGATCTATATTCAAAAGAAAAGGCACCGATATCTCTACCGATGCCGTCGATCTTTAGTTGATCTTGACTTCAATTCTGCCTCTCTGGGCTTTCTCTGTCTTAGGAAGAGTTACGACAAGCAGGCCAT
>JAEDOD010000045.1 GCA_016302165.1 Sphaerochaetaceae bacterium | reverse complement strand
TTTCCTTTTGGCACCTATCATCCCCCTTCTTTTGCCTGTATCATAGAAACGGAGGCTAGTATGAATATAGTGGTCATTGGAGGCGTTGCAGCTGGAACTAAGGCGGCTGCAAAGCTTATGAGAGAAAATAGAGATAACAAGGTAACCATATTCGAGAAGGGAAAGGAGATATCCTACGCTGGCTGCGGTCTTCCGTACTATATCGGTGGAGACATTGCCGACCGCTCTAGTCTGGTGGTGAATACTCCTGAGAAGTTCTCTTCCCTTACAGGCGTGACTGTCAGGACAGAAATGGAAGCTGTGAAGGTTGACAGTGAAAAGAAGACAGTATCCTTCAGGAATGGGGAAGTGGTCTCCTACGATAAGCTGATCATAGCTACCGGTGCTTCTCCCATCTTTCCTGACATCCCGGGAAAAGAGAATGAAGGAGTATTCACTCTCAGGACAGTGGATGACGCTGTGAGAATCAGGAAATACGCTGAAGACAACTCTGTCCATAGATGCGTAGTTGTCGGCGCTTCCTTCATCGGCCTTGAGTGTGCTGAAAATCTTCGCTCCAAGGGTATGGAAGTCACCCTAGTAGATAAGGAGAGTCAGATACTTCCTGGTCTACTGGACCCAGATATGGCTGATTATGTGAGAAAGGAGATACAGAAGTCAGGAGTGAAGATTCTTCTTTCTTCTTCCCTTGAAGAGATTCTTGGAAACGAGAAGGTGACGGGTATCCGTACTGCTTTCGGAACTGTTTCAGGGGAAATGGTGATCCTTGCTCTTGGGGTCAGGCCAAATTCAGCCTTCGTCTCAGACCTGGGCCTGGAGATGGAGAAGGGCGCAATAGTCGTGGACGAGACTATGAAGACCAGTCTTCAAGACATCTATGCCGCCGGAGATGTGGCAATGGTAAGGAACATGACAACCCATAGCCATCAGTATTCTGCCATGGGAAGCACAGCCAACATTACAGGAAGAATCCTGGCAAAGGCAATCAGCGGAGAGAAGGCAGAATACAAGGGATGCCTGGGAACAGCTGTAATCAAGGCTACCGACAGCCTTAACGTGGGACGCACAGGACTGACGTTGGCTGGAGCCGGAAAGATTGGCCTTGATGCTGAAAGCGTATCTGTGGTTCTGGACGATAAGCCAGGCTACTATCCAGGCTCCGGAAACTTCGTTATCAAGCTCATTGCAGAGAGAGGGACAGAAAAGGTCCTTGGCCTCCAGATTGCAGGAAAGGGCAGTGTGGATAAGATCGTAGACTCAGCTGTGGTGGCTATAGCCATGGGTGCTGTGCTTTCTGATTTCGAGTCTCTCGACTTCTCCTATGCTCCACCTTTCTCTACAGCACTCAATCCTCTCCAGATAGCATCCTTTGTATTGAAGAACAAGATCTGCGGAAAGCTGGACAGCTTCACTCCATATGATTACTCCACAGGTAAGGCCAAGGGATATGAAGTTGTAGACGTAAACAACTCTCCAACCATTCCTGGAGCCAGGTTCGTTGCCTTCGATAAGCTGGAGGAGACCTTCAAGGATACAGACCGAAGCGCAAAGCTTCTACTTGTATGTGCCAGAGGAAGAAAGTCATACCTGGTGCAGAACAGGCTTAAGGCCATGGGCTTCACCAATACCAGAAGCCTTGAAGGCGGTGTGACACTGAACGATGTGAAGGTAAAGTTCGAAGGAGCAATCCCAGCCAGTGAAATCAGAAGGGTCAAGGGACTGGGCTGCCTTCAGGATAAGAGATATCCGGATGTATTCAATGTAAGGGTCATTACCCGTAACGGTAAGATTACAGCTGAGGAGCAGAGGACCATTGCGGAGGCTGCTGAGAAGTTCGGCTCAGGGGAAGTGACCATGACCACCCGTCTCACCCTTGAGATCCAGGGCGTAAAGTATGAGAACATCCAGCCTCTTATGGAATATCTGGCCCTCCATGACCTGACTACCGGTGGAACAGGAAGCAAGGTCCGTCCTGTGGTTTCCTGCAAGGGAACAACATGTCAGTATGGTCTATGCGATACCTTCGGCCTTTCAGAGAAGCTCCATGAGCTCTTCTATGTGGGATACCATGATGTGGTGCTGCCCCATAAGTTCAAGATAGCTGTGGGAGGATGCCCAAACAACTGTGTAAAGCCAAACCTTAACGACCTTGGAATCGTTGGACAGAATGTACCTGTCTTCGATTACTCAAAGTGCAAGGGATGTAAGCTCTGCCAGGTGGAGAAGAGCTGTCCGATCAAGATTGCCAGAATGGAGAATGGAAAACTTCACGTGGATCCAAATGAATGCAACAACTGCTCAAGATGTAGAGGAAAGTGTCCATTTGGAGTTACAGAGGAATATGTTCCAGGCTTCAAGGTCTATATCGGTGGACGCTGGGGCAAGAAGATCGCCCATGGCCTACCACTTACCAGGATTCTCACCAGCGAAGAGGAAGTCATCAGCGTAGTTGAGAAGGCAATCCTTCTCTTCAGGGATGAAGGCATCACTGGAGAAAGATTTGCCGATACAGTGGAGAGACTGGGCTTCGAGTACGTCAACGACAAGCTTCTCAACTCCTCCTTTGACAAAAAGGCTGTATTGGAGAAGAATGTAAAGGGCGGGGCTACCTGCTAAAAGGCACCTGATTGATCTGCCATACCGCATGAGTCGGGAAAAGGGCTTTAAAAGATTCATGATGGAAAATACAGATTATAGGGTGTTTACGTGAAAAGACTATCTTTATTTATGTTATGTGTGCTCCTTCTCATTTCCTCATGCGCCAAGAAGGCGGATGGGGGAGAAGGAGTTGTCTTTACTGATGATAAGGGAAGGGAAGTTTCAGTATCCTCCCCAGAAAGGGTTGCATCCCTCATTGGAAGCCTGGCCCAGATCTGGATGCTATCTGGTGGCGATGTGGTGGCCGCTGCAGACGACGCATGGGATGATCTGGCCCTGGATCTTTCTGAAGACACAGTTAATCTGGGAAAGATCAACAATCTCAGCATGGAGAAGCTTATTCAGGCAAAGCCTGACTTCGTAATCGCTTCGCCCAACATAGCCCAGGATGTTTCATGGAAGGAGACAATTGAGGCCATGGGGATTCCTGTGGCTTATTTCGAGGTCTATACCTTCTCAGACTACCTGAGGATCCTGGATATCTTTACAGACATTACAGGACGTAAGGACCTTTACTCTGCCTATGGAGAGGAAGTGGAGAAGGAAATAGAGGAAGTATTGGAGAAGAACAGGACAGACTCTCCTAAAGTCCTCTCCCTATTGGCCTCCACTTCCTACCTCAAGGCAAAGAACAGCTCCTCCAGCGTCATGGGAGCCATGCTCAAGGACCTGGGCTGCATCAATCTTGCAGACTCCGAATCCTCACTTCTTGAAAATCTCAGCATTGAATATATCCTTCAGGAGGATCCTGATTATATCTTCATCACCCAGCGTGGCGATGACACTGAAGGCATGAAGAAGGCTGTTGAGAAGTATTTCCAGGAGCACCCTTTGTGGTATGAGCTAAGTGCTGTAAAGGAAGGGAAAGTATTCTTCATGGATAAGAATCTCTATAACCTGAAGCCAAACCATAGATGGGGAGAAGCCTACCGCATTCTCCAGGAGATCCTGACGGATGAAAGCTGAATCCAGGATTCTTATCTTGTCGGTGGTGCTCCTAGTGGTGTCACTCCTACTTTCCTTGCTCTTCGGTTCCGTGAACCTTTCCCCCTCCGAGCTTCTCAGAGGAGCCTTGCAGGGCCCTAAGGACAGTGAAGGCTTCATATTCTATTACTCCAGGCTTCCAAGGACGGTGGCCGCCCTCTTTTCCGGCTTTGCCCTTGCCCTTTCGGGAGCAATTCTCCAGAGTGTGCTTTCCAATTCCCTGGCGGCTCCCGGAATAATCGGCGTCAACTCCGGCGCTGGGCTTCTAGTGACCATTTCCCTGGTGCTGGGAGCTCTTTCCGGGTGGACCATATCCCTTTCAGCCTTTCTCGGTGCTCTCCTTTCCTCTCTTCTCATATTGATGCTCTCAAGGAAAATCAGGGCTTCCCGTTCCACAGTGCTCCTCTCTGGAGTCTCGTTGAACTACATATTCAAGGCCCTTTCAGATATTCTCTCTGTGCTCTTTCCCAAAGAGGCCTCAGTAAGTGGAGACTTCAAGGTGGGAGGCTTCTCCTCCCTGTCGCTTGTCCGCCTATACCCAGCGGTGGCTGTAATAGCTCTGGCGGCCATCGTTGCCTTTACGCTATCTGAAGAGCTGGAAGTATTGTCTATGGGAGAGGATGAAGCCAAGGCTCTTGGAATGAACACAGGCCTTATGAGGGCCCTTTTTGTGGTCCTCTCTTCCCTTTTGGCAGGAGCCGCTGTCAGCTTCTCCGGGCTATTGGGGTTTGTAGGGCTGTTGGTGCCCAATGGAGTGAGAAGGATACTGAAAGGGGAGAGAAGATTCTATCTTCCTCTTTCAGCTATCTCAGGAGCTATTTTCGTCACTTTGGCAGATACCTTCTCCAGGCTTCTCTTCCAGCCCTATGAAGTTCCTGTAGGAATAATAGTGTCTCTCATAGGAGGCCCTGTATTTCTCTATATGGTCATAAGGGGTAGAAAATGAAGGGAAAACTTGAAGTGAAGGGCCTTTCTGCTGGATACGGAAAGAAAAGGGTCATAGAGAATGTATCCTTCGAAGCTGAAAGAGGAAAGCTTACAGTAATAGTGGGCCCTAACGGCAGCGGAAAGTCTACTCTTCTCAAGGCCATATCCAGAATTGTGAAGCCTGAGTCAGGAACTGTGACTCTGGACGGTGAGAGCCTCTATAGTCTATCTCCAAAGGAGAGGGCCAGGAAGATTACATATATGGCCCAGGGAAGGGATGTGCCGGAGATGAAGGTGGGAGCCCTGGTCCTCCATGGCCGCTTTCCTTATAAAAGCTATCCTGTCCATTATGGGGAGGAAGACTACAGAATAGTGGATGAAGAGCTGGAGAAGATGGATATTCTCCACAAAAAGGATGAATTGCTTTCTTCTCTCAGCGGAGGAGAGAGGCAGAAGGCATATCTTGCCCAGTGCCTGGCAGTTGGCGCTGATGTAGTCTTGTTTGATGAGCCTACAGCCTTTCTGGATATATCATTCCAGCTGAAGTTCCTCAGTGACGCAAAAGCTCTCGCAAGGGAGGGAAAGGCTGTAGTCATGGTGCTCCATGACCTTAGGGAAGCCCTGGAGGTAGCTGATAGCCTTATGGTGATGAAAGAAGGGAGGGCCCTTATGGAGGACACTCCCTCTGCTGTATTTGAGTCAGGAATCCTGGAGTCTGTCTTCTCCGTCTCCGTCAGGAAGGCTGAAGACCACTACTATATCCTTAAATCTTAGCCTTCTTCTCTTCTAGGAGTTCGCTCATGGCCCTGGATGCCAGGTGCCACTTCATGCTGGTCTTTCCGTTCTTAATAGGGTAGAAGACTCTGCAGTGGCCATTCTTGAAGGGAAGCTCAAAGTGCTTTCCGATCTTGAGTGTTGCCAAAAAGACGTTTTCTATATCGTCATGCTCCGCTATCTCTTCGCCTCTAAAAGTTCCTTTGTAGTCCCAGCCTGAGTGGGAGAAGGTCATTGTGCCTTTGCCGACCTTGACGTAGTTGTCTATGCCTTCTTCGTCTGTGCCATACTCCACTTCCTCTTCCATCTTGAAGTCATCCTTCATGACTTCCTTCTTCACTTCCTCAAGCTGCCAGCGGTACCACTCTGAGTAGTTGTCGAAATACTCCTTGTCTCCACTCCACTTGAAGCGGAAGGAATCGTTGAGGGTTGCCTTTGTGTGGCAGGAAGAGCACTCTATTTCGTTGCCCTTGGAGTGGAGAGTGAACTCCTTGTTGCAGCATGGACACTTATAGAACATGGTGTCCATATCCTCTGCCTTGTCTTCACCCTTTACCTGGACACCTGTCCTTTTCTGGAACTCAAACTCGTCATAGGAAAGGGCGGAGTTGATCCTTTCCATGATCTCAGACACTGTAAGTGTCTTGGTCTCTTCCTTGGTGATGATCTCACTTGTCTCCACCTCGACTCTTCCCCTGTGGGTTCTACGGGACCACTTGGCGTTTCCCAGGCCTGCGCCCTCAATGTGGGAGGCATATACAGGAACACCGAATATCTTGATGGTCTTGGCAATGGAAGGGGAGATGAAGCCCAGTCTTCCTTCCCCGTATACAGTGCCTTCAGGAGCTATGAAGACCATGCCCTTATTCTTGTCCAGCACATATCTGATCTTCTTCATGCTGGCCATGTCAGGAGCAAACTGGTACTTTGGAATCGCTCCCATGGTCCTGAGCCAGAATCCCAGTGTCTTGAATGTGAACCAGTGGTATGTGGCTACAAAGGTCACCCTCCTGGGCCATAGGGCGGAGGCGATGAACTTGTAGTCGTGGTTGGATGTGTGGTTGCTGAGGATTATTGCAGGGCCCTTTGGCTTCTTTCCTTTTGTGTGCAGATTGAACTGAAGTCTGATCATCAATGAAAAGAAGAACCCTACAAAATAATATACGAAGGGATTAGGCTTCTTCTGAAGCTTTTCCTGTTTTGCCGTTTTTCTGTCTTTTTCGTCCATAGGTAGCATTCTACCATAATGGAGAAAAGGAGGGGAGATTCAATTTCTCCATTATTCACCCATATACAGTGAAAGTAGCCTTCCTTTTACAGTAGTGGAGGACGGAATGGGACCTGGACTCTCTCCCAGTACATGGGAAAAGATATCTTCCATGCTATGGCTTTCAATGCCCTCAAGTCGCCTTCTGTCCTCCTGGGCGTATAGGTACAGCTTCAACGCAGCCTTGATGAAATCTTCATCTACCCAGGCCCATCTTTTCTCCTCTCTGACCTTTTCAAATGTCTTATTTAGGTCGCCGGATTTGAAATAAATTTCACCTATTCTGATGGTAAGAGAAATGAACAGTTTGTTCCATATTTTATAGATTGCTTCACACACCAATTAATTCTCCCTATTACAGAAGATAACAATAATAGGGAGAATAGTGAATAGATTATGAAACTAGTTTAGTCAATATTCTTTCTAAACTCTTTGATCATGACAGCTATTTCGTGGGCGGCAACCTTTATGGAAATGTTGCTGGTATTGATCATAAGATCATAGTTCCTCTTGTCTCCCCACTCCTGGCCTGTATAGAAGTCATAGTACTTCTTTCTGTTCTTGTCGATGTTCTTTATCTGCTTCTCAAGTTCCTTGTCGCTAAGGTCCTTGGTATCTTCGCTCTTCTGTCTGCAGCGGGCGATCTTTTCAGCCATACCGGAGTAGACGAATATTCTCAGTGGCTTGTAGTCCCTAAGGATGTAGTCTGCACAGCGGCCTACGATGATGCAGTCGGATTTCTCTGCCAGCTCCTTGATGATTGTGGTCTGTTCCTGGCACACCTTATTGGTCTGGTCCATTACAGGAGACACTGCAGGATGGAAGGATCTCACTACATGGATCGGGTAGCTTGTTACAGGAGACCTTTCCACAATGGCCCTGACATAGCTTTCGCTGAGCTGTGTCCTCTCAGCAATCTCCTTCAATATCTCCTGGTCGTAATAGGCGAAGCCAAGCTCTTCAGATAATCTTCTTGCTAGCTCTCTTCCTCCTGAGCCAAATTCACGTCCAATGGTAATAATTGCATTCATGTTTCATTCTCCTTTGGAGAGGAAAACTGTTCCCTTCCGAAAAATGCATCATGCAGAGTGAATACATCTTTTGCTCTATTATACAACAAAGTGTGCCTGATTTGAGGAAAAAACAGTTTTTTTTACTTTCTGGTACATCTGTACCAACTTCATGTGTGATGGAAATAACAATTTTTCACTATTCCCCTTGAATAAAAGAACAGTTGTATGGTAATAGTACCACATCCCAATGAGGAAAGGAGGACAACCATGAACAGCATTAAAGTTTCGCGTCTAGCTTTGGTCCTCGCTTTCCCAGCAATCTGAATTCCCTCAGACTACTGAATCCAAACCTTAGAGAAAGTTGAGTCGTCGCCGAAAGACGGGGTTGTCTTTGCCCCGAATCCCGGAGGAGGGATATGAAACATAACAGACTATTGGGGTATGCCCGAAAAAATATCAATCTTTATCTATTCTGCTTCCTGATGCTTATCATACAGGTAGGCGTAAGAGTCATTGCCCCCACGCTTCTGGCAAGGATTGTGGATGAGGTCATAGGAAAAAGGAACTACGAAGTATTCCCCCGTCTCCTGGTTCTCATGGCCATCAGCTACACTCTCCCTGGCCTTCTTGGATATGCACAGGAGTATGCCAGCGATAAGCTTAGTAAGAGAACCAGCTGCGCCCTTCGCCGTGATGTGTTTGCGGCCATTACAGCCCAGGACGGAGAGTTCTTCTCTTCCCGTACTCCTGCTGACCTTATGAGCCGTACCACTTCCGATACAGATAATATCGGCTTTATCTTCGGCTTCTGCGGAATATTCCTTATTGAGATAGTTGCAATAGTTGTCACACAGTTTGGAGCCCTGGCCAGGGTCAGCATGAAATGCGCTCTGGTGCCTCTTGTGCTTCTTCCTGTAATTGCTTACCTGGCAATAAGAAGCGAAATGAAGGGAGATAAGATTTCTGACGCCATATCCGATAAGCGTGCAGACCTTAACGCTGCAGCCAGCGAAGCGATCATGGGAATCAGGACCGTGAAATCCTTCGGTAAGGAGGATAAGGAGAGAAGGAGATTCGGAAGGGAGGCCGGAATCTTCAGAGGTCTTTCTGTAACCTTTGACTCCCTCTGGATCAACTGGTGCACTCCCCAGTCCATTATCGCTCTCATGATGGTTCCTCTTGCAATACTGGTGGGAGGAATAGAGGTTATAAAGGGAAGCATGACCATGGGAGAGCTTTCCATGGTGATGGAATATACCAGTGAGCTTAGCTGGCCAATGATGGAAATAGGCTGGCTCCTGGTTGAAGTCTCTTCAGCCAGAGCTGGCTGGAGAAAGGTTAAGGCCATCCTTGACCGTAAATCCTCCATAAGAGACGGAGAGATTGAGAAGAAGGAAGAGAGGGGAACCATGGCCTTCGAGAACGTCTCCTTCAAAAGTGGAGACCGTACTCTCCTGGAGAATGTCTCCTTTGAGATAACTCCCGGTAAGACAGTGGCCATCATGGGACCTAGCGGCAGCGGAAAGTCGCTGATCGCCTCCCTGGCTGTAAGGTTCATCGATCCCACAGAAGGCAGGGTGACAATAAACGGAGTGGATATGAGGGACCTTACTCTCTCCGCTTCCAGAAGCTTCTCCTCCATAGTGACCCAGGATGTATTCCTGTTCTCTGACAGTGTCAGGAATAACATCGCCCTAGGTAACAGAAGGTCAGCTAATGACGAAGACATCAAAAAGGCTGCCAGAGATGCGGAAGCCGCCTCCTTCATCGAGAAGCTGGAGAATGGCTGGGACACTGTAATCGGAGAAAGGGGAGTGGGTCTCAGCGGTGGACAGAAGCAGAGACTGTCCATAGCAAGAGCCTTCATGAGGAAGAATCAGCTCTTGATTCTTGATGACGCCACATCAGCCCTGGATATGGAGACTGAGCGTGACATTGAAAGGACCGTAAGGGAGGAGGGGACCAGAAGCCTCCTCATTACAGCCCATAGAATCAGCGCTGTGTGCTCTGCAGATGAAATAATCGTGCTTGATGATGGAAGAATTGCCGAGAGAGGCACCCATCAGGAGCTCTTGAAGAAGAAAGGCCTATATTGGGAGACCTACATCTCCCAGTACCCTGAAGAAGGAGAAAGGGCATGAGACAGAACTATAAGAAAGATGAAGCCTCTTCCCGCGTAACAAAGGGAGAGACCATAAAGAGAATATTGAAATACTGCGCCCTCTATAAGACAAGGGTGGCCTTCATAAGCCTTCTGGCTGTAATAGGGTCTGCTGTTAAGACAGTTATTCCCTTCTTTACCAAGAGGGCTGTGGATGTAGACATAGCAAACGGAGACGTGAAGGGCCTCTTGATTACTGTTCTGTCGGCAACCATTCTGGCCGCTATCTGGGGCATATTGGCAATTGTCAGAGACAACATGACAGTAAGGATTGCCAACGAAGTAGTGTATAGGGCAAGGACAGACGCATATTCGAATATCCTGTCCCTGCCTCTGGGCTTCTTCGATTCCAGGCCCTCGGGAAGAATCATCACAAGAATCATCAATGACTGCGATAAGCTGAAGGATATAACGAAGAGCCTTACCTCTTCCCTTATTCCTAATCTTATCTTCCTCATTATGGTCATGGTGATGATGCTTATCCTCAATCCCTTTTTGGCCCTGTCCTGCTTCGTGGTGATTCCATTTCTTGTAATCACTTCCTACTTCATAATCATCAGAGGTTACTCCAACTGGGAGAACTTCAGGAAGAAGGAGTCCAACTTCACAGCCTTCGTCCATGAGGATTACGCAGGAATCAGGCCTGTCCAGTCCTTTGGAGCTGAGAACGAGACCTTTGATGAGTGCGATAGGCTCCTCAAGGACGTACAGAAGGGATGGGAGAAGGCTGTACGCCGTAGCGACGCCTTCGGTATTGTGGTCAACGCTTCCATTGCCCTGGGTTATGTATTTCTCTTTCTCTGCGCTGTGTACTGGATGAAGGAAGGAAGTGTGACAGTAGGTGAGATACTGGCCTTCATAAGCTATATCGGCCTATTCTGGCAGCCTATCAGAAGCCTTGTGTCCCTATATAACCAGATCATCAATAACCTTACTGCTGCAGCAAGGGTATTTGAGATCATGGATGAGAAAAGCGATATTCTTGAAGACGAGAACGCTTTCGACATCAAGGTGGAGAAGGGTGACGTGGAGTTCAGGAACGTAACCTTCAGCTACCCCGATGATGAAGACACCAACATCGTAGAGAACCTTTCCTTCTCTGTCAGCGGAGGCGAGACAGTGGCCCTGGTGGGCCCCACTGGAGCTGGAAAGACCACTATCATCAACATGATAGCCAGGTTCTATGACTCAGTGGAGGGAGAGATACTCATCGACGGCCAGGATATCAGGAAGGCTTCCTTCTCTTCCCTCCGTAGCGCTGTGTCTGTAATGCCACAGGACTCTGTGCTCTTCTCAGGAACCATCAGGGAGAATCTGATGTATGGAAGAGAGGTGGAGGATAGTGTGATGGAGGATAAGATAAGGGAGCTGGGACTCTCGTCCCTCATAGAGTCTCTTCCTTCAGGCTATGATACTCTTGTTAAGGACGCAGGGCTTTCCAGTGGGCAGAAGCAGCTTATTGCTCTTGCCAGAACCATGATTGCAGACCCAAAGATCCTTATCCTTGATGAGGCTACCAGCAATGTAGACACCAGGACCGAGCTTATGGTCCAGAGAGGACTGAAGATCCTTATGAAGGGAAGAACCTCCTTCATAGTGGCCCATAGGCTTTCCACCATCCGTAATGCCTCTGAAATCTTCGTCGTTGGCAACAAGACCATCATGGAGAGAGGAAGCCACGATGAACTTATGGCCATCGAAGGCGGAGAATATCGCTCCCTCTATGAGGCACAGTTTGCCCTTGTGGACACAAAGGAGTAATATTGGGCCTATGAGAGATAAGAAAAGATGGTGCCCCCTATTCGGCAAATGTGGCGGCTGCGACTATGTCAACGAAACCTATGACTATGAACTGATGATGAAATGGCTTCGGGAAGATAAGCTTCTTGGACGCTACGGCAGGGTGGAGAAGGTCCTTTCTTCTCCTTCCCTTACAGGCTACAGATGCAAGGTCCAGGCAGTATGCGGCAGAGATAGGGACGGCAAGTTCATTACAGGCCAATACAGAAAGGGAAGCCACCATCTTTTTCCCATCCGCTCCTGCTCATTGGAGGATGGCATGGCCACAGCTGTGCTCCAGACAGTAAGGCAGATGGCCACACGTTTCTCCATCTCTCCCTTCGATGAAGATAGGGGAACGGGAGACCTTAGGCATATTCTTATCCGTACTGGGTGGAAGACCAGGGAGACCATGGTGGTGCTGGTTACAGCAAAGAAGGATTTTCCCCATAAGGATGACTTTGTTTCTGCCATCCATCAGAAGAACCCAAATGTGGTCACAGTGGTCCAGGTGATCAATAATGAAAAGACCAGCATGGTGATCCCTAAGGACAGTGAAGAGATCATCCTCTGGGGTAAGGGATATATTGTTGATAACCTTTGTGGCCTGGATTTCAGGATCAGTGCCAAAAGCTTCTATCAGGTGAACCCTGAAATGGCTGAGAGATTATATGAAATAGCCATGAACATGGCCCGTCTCAGACCTACAGATACTGTAATAGATGCATATTGCGGAACAGGAACCATAGGCCTTGTTGCTGCAAGCAGGGGAGTGAAGGAAGTGATTGGAATAGAATCCAATCCAGATGCTGTTAAGGACGCAAAGCTTAACGCTGAAGCTAATGGAATATCCAACGCAAGATTCATCGTTGACGACGCTTCCAAGTGGCTGAAGAGCGCACAGAAGGAAGGACAGAAGTGTGATGTACTCTTCCTGGATCCTCCTCGTGCCGGCTCCAGCGAAGAGTTCCTTGCAGCCGCGGGGCGCATGGAGCCTGAGGTTATAGTGTATATTTCCTGCAATCCTGAAACCCTTGCCAGGGACCTGAGATATATAGTGAGATTCCTTCCCTATAAAGTCCTTGGAATACAGCCGGTAGATCTTTTCCCAGGAAGCGAAAGCATAGAGACTGTAGTTTTGTTGAGCAAGATAATTGAGAAGCCTAAAACCTTTTTCGACATAAGTGTAGAGGCTAAGGACTACTACAGGATAAAGGACAGAAAGAAGAACTGAAAATTAAGATGAATTGTCATATGGTAAGGGAGAGGCTAAAGTTTCAACGGTTTTACTGAGGCTTTTCCCTTACTCATGGAAAAACGAACTGCCCATGGACTTGATTCACTGAATAGACATGGGAGAGCTTCTTCTCCTCTCGTCCGTATCTTTCGCTTCACCTTTCTATTCATATTCTCTGTACCAAATTGCCAATGTATGCCGCTCATTAGGATACCCAAGTTCCTT
>JAEDOD010000044.1 GCA_016302165.1 Sphaerochaetaceae bacterium | reverse complement strand
ATTGAAAAGGGGTTTTCGAAAGATTTTTTCAATTTTTTTAAATGTTTTTAATAAACCTTTACCTTTTCAGCAATTATAATAAGTTTTCATTGTCATACTTGATTTTTTTGGTTTTGACACTTCCTTTTTCCATCTTATATTTATTGAGGAGGTCATCTAATGTCCACATTAATTGTAACAGGAAGCCCTAGGGAAGGTATGTACAGCGACCGTATGGGAGAAATGTACAGAAAGATTACAGACGGTAAGCTTTATCATCTTAGAGATTATAAGATCGGTCCTTGCCATGCCTGTGACTACTGCAAAGAGATAAATATCGGTGAATGTATCCAGCGGGATGATATGGCCCCTCTATATAAGGATATTAGAGAATGTGACACAATAGCCATCTTCTCACCTGTCTACTGGTGGCAAGTTTCAGCCCAGGCCAAGCTCTTCATCGATAGGCTATATGCTCTACAGAAGGAAGACATGGAAGGAAAGAAGCTTGTGGTCGTGGTCAACGGAGAGGAAAAGGATGGAGACAAGGAGTACCAGGTCTTGAACTCAGCTTTCCTTATGATGGCAGATTATCTGAAGATGGATCTCAGATTCCTTGGTCTTGGAACTGATGGCGAAGAAAGCTGGAAGGATAAGGAAAAATGGGTGGAGGAATTTCTCCAGTCCACCCTAAACTAGAATCAGTTTACAAGTAAGGCGGCACCTGGCCGCCTTTATCTTTTACACTGCACTCTCGGCAAATGCCCTTATCTGGGATGCATTGGAAACAGTAGTAGCCACACCGTCTGTGAAGGCCACCAGTGTTGGAGCCTGCATTACCTTGTATTTTCTGCAGAGCTCCGGGTTCTCCTCAGCATCCACTACAGTATACTCCAGTCCTGCTTTATCCAAAGCAGCCTTTGCCAGTCTACAGTTTGGACAGGTCTTTGTGGTGAAGAGAAGGATTCCGTCTCTCTGAGCCTCATCCTCCGGATGGAAGACATCGTAGTCAGCCTTAGCCTTGTTGATGCCATTTCTTCTGAGACGGGATGAAGGAATATCATATTCCCTTCTCTCCTGGAATTCCTGGGTCTTGCCTGCATTCCAGTTCTGGACAGGCCTATAGTATCCAGTGATTCTAGAATAGACCTCTGTCTTCTTATGGCAGACAGGGCACTCCCAAACTTCACCAGATAGATATCCATGGTCAGAGCATACAGAGTATGTTGGGCTCATTGTGTAGTATGGAATCTCGTAGTTTTCAGCAATCTTTCTCACCAGTGTGGCTGCTGCCTTCCAGTCAGGAAGCTTCTCTCCCAGGAAGGTATGGAATACTGTTCCTGATGTGTAGAGGGTCTGAAGCTTGTCCTGGATGTCCAGTGCTTCAAAGATATCATCTGTGTACCCCACAGGAAGATGGGAAGAGTTGGTGTAATATGGTCTCTTGTCGTCAGAGGAGGCTGTAATGATATCTGGGAACTCCTGTACATCATGGCGGGCAAATCTATAGGCTGTGGATTCAGCTGGAGTTGCCTCCAGGTTATACAGGTCTCCATACATTTCCTGATAGTCGGAAAGCCTGTTTCGCATATGGTTCAGACACTCTACAGCAAACTCCTGTCCCCTAGGATCCACAATGTTGCAGCCAAGCCATGAAGCATTGAGGCAGGCTTCGTTCATGCCAACCAGTCCAATTGTGGAGAAGTGGTTATCGAAGGAACCAAGATATCTCTTTGTGTATGGATAGAGTCCTTCATCCAGGAACTTGGTGATGACAGTCCTCTTCACCTTCAGGGATCTGGCGGCAATATCCATAAGTCTATCCAGTCTTCTGTAGAAGTCATCCTTATCCTTTGACAGATAGGAAAGACGTGGAAGGTTGATTGTCACGACTCCAACGCTTCCTGTACTTTCGCCGCTACCGAAGAATCCTCCTGTCTTACGTCTCAATTCCCTAAGGTCCAGGCGAAGGCGGCAGCACATACTTCTTACGTCGCTGGGGTTCATATCTGAATTGATGTAGTTTGAGAAATAAGGTGTTCCATACTTTGCTGTCATGGTGAAGAGAAGCTTATTGTTCTCAGTTTCAGACCAATCGAAGTCCTTGGTGATTGAATATGTAGGAATTGGGTACTGGAAGCCTCTGCCATTGGCATCTCCATCGATCATCACTTCGATGAAGGCCTTGTTGACCATATCGATCTCCTTCTGGCAGTCACCATAGGTGAAGTCCATCTCCTTTCCACCTACTATGGCAGGAACATTCTTCAAGTCATTTGGACATACCCAGTCAAGGGTGATGTTGGAGAATGGAGCCTGTGTACCCCATCTGGATGGAGTGTTTACTCCATATACAAAGGATTCGATGCACTTCTTTGTCTGTTCATAGTTCAGATTGTCATATCTGACAAATGGAGCAAGATAAGTGTCAAAGGAAGAGAAGGCCTGGGCTCCGGCCCATTCGTTCTGGAGAATACCCAGGAAGTTGACCATCTGGTTGCAGAGAGTGGCAAGATGCTTGGCTGGAGCGGAAGTTATCTTTCCTGGCAGTCCTCCAAGACCTTCCTGGATCAGCTGCTTAAGGGACCAGCCTGCACAGTAACCTGTAAGCATGGAAAGGTCATGGATGTGGAAATCGCAGTTTCTATGGGCGTTTGCAATCTCTTCGTCATATATTTCGCTTAGCCAGTAGTTGGCTGTAATGGCTCCAGAGTTGGAAAGGATAAGGCCTCCCACAGAATATGTTACAGTACTGTTCTCCTTCACTCTCCAGTCATTGAGCTTGAGATAGTTGTCTACAACGCTCTTGTAGTCAAGGGTTGCAGACTTCATGTTCCTGATCTTCTCCCTCTGCTTTCTGTAGAGGATGTAGGACTTTGCCACATCCTCATATCCTGCCTGGGACAGGACCTTCTCTACACTGTCCTGGATCTCCTCAACTGTGACCTTCCCTTCCTTGACCTTGGAGGAAAAGTCTGAGGTCACCTTAAGTGCTATGAAGTCAACGATGTTCTCGTCGTAATCCTTCTCGATTGACTTGAAGGCCTTCTGTATTGCAACTGTTATCTTCGATATATCAAATGGGACTTCCTTGCCGTCACGCTTTACTACTGAATACATCCTCTTTTCTCCTATGGAAACTAAAGAGACCATAGCACAAGGAAAGATGTTGCGCAAGTGTAACATATACTGCAGAAAGTGTAAGAAAATTTTTTTAACACTATATATAGTGTATCTACCGATCTCTTATAGATACACTTTCTATATAATTACTTACTGTTTTGAGATAGTTTTTTAGTTGCTCCTGAGAAGGTGGAAAACAATTTTTTCCGATTATATTTCCACTGTCCACAAAGGATTGCAGATAGTATCTTCTGCACCCCTTCAAAAGTTCCCCGATTTTTTCAAAATTTTCTTTATGGTGTAGTGGCTCCACCACTGTGGTCCGGAATTCGTAATCCACTGCCCCGGTTTTAAGAAGCTCCACGCTTCTCTCTATTCTGGAGACATCCAGATTCTTGATTCCTGCAACCACCGGGTATTCGTCAAGGCTTGTCTTGATATCCATGGCCACATAATCCACATATCCAGACTCCATAGCCTTCTCCAATACGTCAGGTCTATATCCGTTGGTGTCCAGCTTCACTAGGTACCCTAGCGTCTTCAGTCTACCGAGAAACGGAATAAGATCTCTTTGCAGCGTAGGCTCCCCACCTGTGACCACTACCCCCTCAAGCATCCCCTTTCTCTTTTTAAGAAAAGAAAATATCTCATCTTCCGCAATAACTGGCTCACTGGACGAAGAGAGAACTAGGGGAGCATTCTGGCAGAAGGGACATCGGAAATTGCAGTCTCCTGTAAAGAGAATGGCTGCAGGATGCCCAGGATAATCTACAAGTGTAAGTTTCTGTATACCATGAATAACCATGCTTCTATTATAGACCTCCATAGAGAAGAGGAAAGAAAACGGAATTCTGTAACTCTTCCTAATTTGGAGTAGAAGAGAAAGATACCTCTCTCCTACTTCTTTCCATTCTTCCTATTCCTTCTTTCCTCTTCCCTTTCCTTGGAAAGACGGAAGAAGTCTGCCATTGTGGAGCCGCCGGAATCACCTGTGGAGTAGAAGTTTCTCTCTGCCTTGTCCCTTTGTCTGAACTTGTCACTATCACGTTCATTGGATCTGAAAAGCTTCTTTGATTCCCTTACCACCTCTGTCTTGGTTTCATATACAGATACAGGGACTTTTACCTGGGAATTCTTCTTGATTACCACCTTCACCTTACCGTCTGGAGTTGTAACAAAGGATTTGGAGCTCTTCTTCTCACCTGTGGACACCTTCACCTTATATACTTTCTCTTCATATTGGCAGCTGAGCCTCTGACAGATGTAGTGGATGCTTCCATCGCTGTCTTCAGCCTTCATCATCTCACCCTGGCAATATGGGCACTTCTTTCCATCCTTGAATACAGGAGAGAATACAAGGGATGAATTCTTTACTTCCTCCACCAGGCTGGATGCCATTTTCTTGATATCCCTGATGAAGGCATCAGGATCTTCCTTACCTTTACTGATGGCTTCAAGTCTTCCTTCCCACTTTCCTGTCAGCTCAGGAGACTTCAGCACATCGGGCGCAAGTCTTACCACTTCCCTTCCCTTGGGAGTGGGGACAAAGTATTTTCCCTGTCTCTCCACATACCTGTTCTGGACCAGCTTCTCGATAATGTCTGCTCTGGTGGCAGGGGTTCCAAGGCCGGAGGTAAGATTTGACTTCAGCTCCTCGTCCTCCACAAATCTACCTGCATGCTCCATGGCTGAAAGAAGGGTTGCATCCGTGTACCTTTCAGGAGGTGTGGTGGAGCTTTTCCTTACCCTAACGCTCAGGAGAGTAACCTCGTCCCCTTCCTTAAGGCGGCGAAGGGCAAAGGAGTCATCTCCTTCATCCACCACAGCTACAGTCGACTTGAGGCCGGAGCTTTCAGCTACGCTTCTATAACCTTTCTTCAGAGGAAGGGTAAGACGGGTTCTGAATATGTCTCCATCCACATCAATATCAGCTGTAGTTGTGGAATAGACATAATCCTCGCCTATGGTTTCCAGGAAACGGAGGGCAATAAGCTCCCAAAGTCTCTTTTCATCATAGGAAAGCTTATCAAGCCTAACCTTCTCTTCTGTTGGAATGATTGCATGGTGGTCTGAGACCTTGGATTCATCCACGAATCTAGGATTGTCTGTGGCAAAACCATGTTCCAGGTATTCATCCACCACTCTGCTGAAGGCTGTGCCCTGGAGAGCTTTCACCCTGTCCTTAAGGGTAGGAACAATGTCTGGAGTGATGTATCTGCTGTCAGTACGGGGATAGGTCACTATCTTATGTACTTCATAAAGCCTCTGAAGAGTATCCAGAGTCTCCTTGGCAGAGAAACCAAGGGCTGTGTTAGCGTCTCTCTGAAGCTCCGTCAGGTCATAGAGGAGAGGAACGCTGTCCCTCTTTTCAAGGCTTTCTATCCTCTTTACCTTTCCACTTCTATCCTTCTTTTCCTTCAGCTCCTCAGCCTTCTTGTCATCAGTGAACCTGATAGAGTTCTCCTCCGGGTAGTAGGAGGCTGCAAAAAGACCGAAATCTCCTCTTGCAGAATAGTAGTAGGAGCCAAGGAAGGCTTCTATCTCATCCTCCCTCTTGGTCATAAGGGCAAGAGTCGGGGTCTGTACCCTTCCTGCCGACAGCTTTGCATCATGGTGGCAGGTCAAGGCCCTGGTCACATTCATTCCCACATACCAGTCTGCATCGGCCCTGCACTCTGCCGCAGCATAGAGATTATCATACTCTGAAGAGGGATGAAGGGAAGAAAAGCCTTCCTTTATGGCCTTCTCTGTCTGGGAAGATATCCATAGCCTTTCCATCTTTCCCTTATAGTCATTGAGCTTCAATATCCATCTGGCCACCAGCTCACCTTCCCTTCCTGCATCAGTGGCTATTACTACGCTTTCCACATCTGATCTGGAGAGAAGGGAGGAAATTATATCAAACTGTTCCTTGGATTCCTCTATTACACTTTCCTCCAATGTTTCAGGAAGCATAGGTAGATCCCTGATTGACCAACGTTTCCAGGCAGCACTGTAGTGCTGGGGAGGAGCAAGCTCCACCAGATGGCCCAAGGCCCAGGTCACTATCCAATCCTGACCTTCAATGTAGCCTTGGCTACGGTCGAAGCAACCAAGATTCCTTGCGATTTCACGGCCCACAGAGGGCTTTTCTGCTATTACAAGCTTCTTCATGGATGGAATTCTAACCTAATTTACAAGTAAAGTGGAACAGGTAAACTACGTTGACCTCTAGGCCACACGACCTTATAATATAATTAATCTTTATCAAAGGAGAAAGACTATGGCATATAAGATCACAGACTCTTGTGTTGCTTGCGGCACATGTGCCGGCGAGTGCCCAGTTTCTGCAATCAGCGAAGGCGATCCAATCTACGTCATCGACGCAGATGCATGCCTCGGATGTGGAACATGCGCTTCCGTCTGCCCTCAGGAAGCTATCGTTGAGGACTAATTGATCTCTCGCGAGGTCTGATCTGCCGGTTTCCGGCAGATTTTTTATGGAAGTTGGGATATACTATCCCCATGGCATATGACGAGATTTCCAGGACACTCACCGTTTCAGAAGCAAATAGTCTCATAAAGGGAGTCCTTGACGAAAGCTTTTACCAGATTGTAGTGAAGGGAGAGATATCAGGATTCCGCCCCTCTCCTTCCGGCCATGCCTACTTCGACCTGAAGGATATGAATGCAGCCCTGCCTTCTGTGGTCTTCAAGTCTTCCCTCTACTCCATGCCACGTTTCCAGAATGGAGATATGGTTGTGGCGACAGGACGTATCTCCCTATATGAAAAGACAGGAAAGATAAGCTTCATCATAACCCGTCTCACAAAAGCGGGAGACGGAGAGCTGGCAGCCCTCATTGAAAAGAGAAAGCAATACTACCAGAGCCTTGGCTGGTTCGACCCCCAATACAAGAAACCAATTCCAAAGGAAATCAGGACCCTGGGCGTAGTGACCAGTGCAACCGGTGCTGTCTTCCACGACATTCTTGATGTAACGAGAAGAAGGGCTCCTGGTCTGGATATTGTACTTTTCCCCTGTGCAGTCCAGGGAGAGGGAGCTGAAGTCACCATTGCGTCCCGTATAAGACAGGCCAACAACTTCGATAACGTGGACCTTCTCATAGTTGGAAGAGGTGGAGGAAGCCAGGAGGATCTTTCCCCCTTCTCCACAGATGAAGTCATTATTGCAATCAAGGAATCCCATATTCCAATCATTTCTGCTGTAGGCCATGAAGTTGACTGGGCACTTTCCGATTATGTGGCCGATGTAAGGGCCGGAACACCATCCATTGCCGCAGAAATGGCTACAGCTGAAATATTCAAGAGGCGAGAAAGCCTATCCTCAGTCTTTTCCACCCTTTCCTTCCTTATGAAGAATAAGATTATGGAAGCAAAGGAAAGGATTCCATCTACAATAATCCTCTCTTCCCTGGTGAAGGAAAGGATACATGAAGCCAGGACCAGACTTCCGAAGTCTGAGAGCCTAGCATCCCTTCTGGAGAGAAAGATCCAGGATGGCGAGTATAGAGTGGCCATGGCACAGAATGAAATATACCAGAGTATTAAAGATAAAGTTAAGGAAAGTGAAATCAAGCTCAATGGACTGAAGGCTGCGCTTTCCATTTCTCTAGTGCCACAGGTGAAGGAAAGCAAGATTCTATTGAAAAGCCTATATAAGGAAATGAAGACAGCCCTTTCCCATAAAGTGGATACAGACACCCAGCTTCTGTCAGCAAGAAAGAGGGAGATTGAAGCCCTATCTCCTCTCTCTGTACTGAAAAGGGGATATTCTCTAGTGACAGATGAGAAAGGAAGAGTCGTCAGAGACAAGAACCAGGTAAAAGAGGGAGAAAGACTCAACATAAGAGTTGAAAACGGAACAATCAGGACTATTGTCCAGAAGGAGAATATATGAGTTTCGAAAGCGATCTCAAAAGAATGGAAGAAATCACACAGCTATTGAAGAATCCAGAAACAGGACTGGAGAAATCCATAGAGCTCTATGAAGAGGGAAGCAGGTTGGCAAAGGAGCTTTCCAAGACCCTGGACCAGATACAGAGGAAGGTGGAGAAGGTCACATCCATAGACGAGAATGAGCTGGAGACAGTGGAACTGGACGATGAAGGAAACGAAGAGAAGGATATCTTCTAGTCAATAGATATTACAGTATCACCCTTCCCGTCCAAGGATGGGAAGGAAACCTTTACAGCTTCCAGCATAAGTATCGGGTTCTCTTTTCCTCCATATCTCTGGTCTCCAATAATGGGAAGACCCAGCCAGGAGAGATGGCATCTGATCTGATGACGGAAGCCCCTCTTAATTACGCATTCCACATTATTTTCATCAACCCTTCTCACTTCAGTTTCATAGAGCCTTTCGTCCCCCTTTCTTCTCTTAAGCATTGGCCTTACACTGGCGCCCTTTGGGCCATAGGGACGGAATGAAGAAACGATCTTTACATATCCATCCTCGCTAAAGGAATAAGGGCAGGACTCGAAGCCTTCCATCTTCTCTTCCATTTCTGAGACTTCCGCCCTATAAGTCTTAAGAATCTTGTCTTCACTCTGGAGAAAGGAAAGATAATCGTAGAATTCCTTATTGCGAGGAGCGAGCACCAGGCCGGAAGTAGGGGTATCAAGACGATGGATAATGGATCCCTCCCAGCTATTTCTGCCCCAAGGAGAGAGGATCTCAGGATAGGACAAGGCGCATTCAGACAAAAGAGTGTCCCCCTCTCCATTCTTCAGGGGGACAGTAGGAAGACCTGCGGGCTTATAGAAGACCAGCAGGTCTTTATTCTCATAGATTACTTCAATTGTTGTTCTTGGCATTGGCAAAGAGTCTCAGAAGATAGAGGAATATATTGACGAAATCAAGATACAGGTCCAAGGCGCCGAGAATGGATATTTTGTCCATCTCCTCCTTTGTCATATATGGACCGCAGTTCCTGTTCATATCCATAAGCTTCTGGCTATCCCAAGCTGTAATGAGGGAGAAGATCACTACGCCAGCACCGCTGATGATCATCTCAAGCATACCTGAACCAAGGAACATATTGATTACAGACACTACTATCAAGGAGATAAGTGCCATCATAAGCCATCCGCCCCACCCCTTAATGCTTCTCTTGGTCATTGAACCATAGAGGGCTGCAGAGCCAAATACTACAGCAGCTGTGACAAAGGAGAGAGTAATGATATTTGTTCCTGCATAAGCCAGGATTATGGATGAGAATGTCACTCCTGTTACAGCGCTATAGGCGAAGAAGAGACCATAGGCTGCTCCGGAGGAAAGCTTTTCGATGCGTCCTGAAAGAATGAAAACAAGAACAATCTCAACCACACAGCAAATGATGGTGACTATTGGATTCAATGTGACATACTTCACAAGGAAAGGTGATGAAGCTGTAAGAAAGGCTGCCAATGCTGTAACGGCAAGGCCAAGAGCCATCCAGAGATATACTTTTTTAAGGAAGACATTCTGTCTTTCCTCTACGTTTGTAAGAATTGATTCGTTTTTCATAAAGCAAATATCCTTTGAGAGAAAATATAGCAGAATAAACGTGAATCGTTAATAGAAACTTCAATTCTTCAGACAAGGTTCACATACATCACAATCAGGATTATATTTCTTATGGAGGCACATATATGATCGAAATCGGAAACAAGGCTCCAGAGTTCACCCTTATGGGTGATGACGGAAAGGAATACTCTCTTTCATCCTTCAGAGGACAGAAGGTCCTTCTCTACTTCTATCCCAAGGACAATACACCAGGCTGCACCAAGGAAGCCTGCTCCCTCAGGGACTGGAAGGATGAGATTACAAAGAGAGGTACAGTAATCATCGGCGTCAGCAGGGATGGAGACAAGAGCCATCTGAAGTTCAGGGAGAAGTATGGACTTAACTTCATTCTTCTTTCAGATCCTGAAAAGACTGTACATGAGGCCTATGGCACATGGGGAGAAAAAAAGCTTTATGGAAAGGTAAGCCTTGGAGCTCTCCGCAAGACCTTCCTTATCGATGAAGAAGGAAACATCGAGAAGATATGGAACAAGGTTGCTGTACTGACCCATGGAGAGGATGTAGTAAAGTACCTTGATGAAAGGAAGGCATGAGAAAAGAGGCCAAAGCCTCTTTCCTCAGTTCTTGAATGAATGGACGGGGGCAGGAATTCTGCCTCCTCTTTTTATGAAGTCCTCACAGGAGAATCCGTTGACCTTCATGATTGGAGCATAACCAAGAAGACCACCGAATTCAGCGCTATCCCCTACATCCTTTCCGATTACAGGGATTACCCTTACAGCTGTAGTCTTCTGGTTGATCATGCCTATGGCCATTTCGTCTGCTATGATTCCGCTTATGGTGGAGGCAGATGTCTTACCAGGAAGCGCTATCATGTCCAGGCCCACAGAGCATACACAGGTCATGGCTTCCAGCTTCTCAAGAGTAAGGGATCCGCATTCCACGCCTTCAATCATTCCATGGTCTTCGCTTACAGGAATGAAAGCTCCAGAGAGACCTCCCACATAGCTTGATGCCATGATGCCTCCCTTCTTCACCTGATCGTTAAGAAGAGCCAGGGCTGCTGTGGTACCTGGGGCACCTACCTTCTCCAGGCCCATGCTTTCCAGAATTTCGGCAATGGAATCACCCACAGCTGGGGTTGGAGCAAGGGAAAGGTCCACAATGCCATAGGGCACTCCAAGCCTTCTGCTTGCTTCCTGGGCTACAAGCTGACCAAGTCTTGTAACCTTGAAGGCTGTCTTCTTGATGGTATCGGCAAGGATTCCAAAGTCCTTGCCCTTCACGCTCTGGAGGGCATAATTTATGACGCCTGGTCCTGATACTCCAACATTAATTACATTGTCTGTCTCTGTAACTCCATGGAAGGCTCCTGCCATGAAAGGGTTGTCATCAGGAGCATTGCAGAATACCACAAGCTTTGCGCATCCTATGCTGTCCCTGTCACAGGTTAGACTAGCAGTCTCCTTGATGATTTCACCCATAAGGGCTACAGCATCCATGTTGATTCCTGTCTTTGTGGATCCCAGGTTCACCGAAGCGCAGATGTGCTCCGTCTGAGAAAGGGATTTTGGAATGGACCTGATGAGAAGCTCCTCGCTTCTGGTCATTCCCTTTGCAGGAAGGGCTGAAAAACCTCCAAGGAAGTTTACTCCCACCTTCTCCGCAGCTTCGTCCAAGGTCTTTGCTATACGCACATAGTCATCAATTCCCTTGGCTGCAGAAGCTCCCACCAGGGCAATTGGCGTTACAGATATACGCTTGTTTACAATAGGAATGGCATATTCCCTTTCAATCTCCTGTCCTACAGAAACAAGGTTTTCAGCTACTCCAGTAATCTTTCTGTATATGTTGGAGCAGAGCTCATCCATGGATGAAGACACACAATCAAGAAGGGAGATACCAAGAGTAATGGTCCTTACATCCAGGTTCTCCTTCTCTATCATCTTATTGGTTTCTATGACTTCGTTAATGTTGATCATATTCTCTGCATGCTCTCAAAGATATCTTCACGCTGAAGCTTTATCATGACTCCGATATTTCTTCCCAAATCCTCCAGTTCCTTTGAAAGGGAGAGGAACTCCTTCTTTGAAAGGGATGTGTCAACAATCATCATCATGTTGAAGAAGCCTGCAACAATTGACTGTGTAATGTCTTCAACATTCACATTATTCTCATATAGATATCCTGTGACCCTGGCAATGATTCCAACCTGGTCCTTTCCAACTACAGTAATGATGGATTTATCTTTGGCCATTTTTGCCTCCACCCCAATTCTACGGACAAAGGAACAGTTAAGGCAACATTGGAAAGCAAAATATCGAACAGAATGAAACTTTGTGCTAAACTCATTCCATATGAAACGAAACCTGAAGAATATACTGGTGGCACTGCTTCTTGTGGTATCAGCCTTAGTCATTACTGTCCTTATATATTGTGCATACGTAATATTCTCCTATTCCCGCATTCCAGATAGAACTGAGCTGGAAGTGGAGAACCAGAGTCAAAGAATTCTGGAGAAGAATACAGAGTATAGCGCTGTCACCTATAACGTGGGATTTGGTGCATACTCCGACGAGTTCTCCTTCTTCATGGATGAAGCTGAGTGGAAGGACGGTAGCCATACCCAGGGTAAATACGGAAAGGGCATAAGCAGAGAAGATGTGATTGCCAATGTGGAGGGCCAGGCGGCTATCCTCAGGGATATTCTTCCAGACTTCATCCTTCTCCAGGAAGTGGATGAAGACTCCACCAGATCCTATCACATAGATATGGTCCAGTATTTCAAGGATACTTTCCCGTACATGAACTCCACATATGCCATAAACTATCACTCAGCCTGGCTTAACCTACCTCTTCTGGATCCAATAGGTATCATCAATTCAGGCTGTGTCACCCTATCCAGGTTCTTCGTGCAGTATGCAGAAAGAAGAAGCTATCCACTGGCTACAGACTTCTCCAAGTTCTTCGACCTGGACAGATGCTTTACAGTTGAAAGATTCCCTGTGGATGGAGGAAAGACACTGGTTCTCGTAAACAGCCACATGTCTGCATATGATGAAGGGGGCGTCATCAGAAAGGCTCAGCTTGATATGCTTACATCCTTCATGGCAGAGGAATATGAAAAGGGCAACTGGGTCATAGTGGGAGGAGACTTCAACCATTCCTTGGGCCAGGAATTCAGGGAAGCCTTCCCTTCAGAACAGGTAATTCCTGAGTGGGCAAAGGTCCTTGATGATGAGGACCTTCCAGACCACTTCGCCCTTGTAAAGCCAGAAAACGGAATGGAAACACCTTCATGCAGAAATGCAGATACTCCATATGAGGAAGGAAAGAACTACTCCACCGTTCTGGATGGCTTTATAGTGTCAGATAACGTCTTGGCTACAGCCACTGTCTACGATACCGGCTTCCTATACTCTGACCACAATCCAGTCATT
>JAEDOD010000142.1 GCA_016302165.1 Sphaerochaetaceae bacterium | reverse complement strand
AAGCTCCCAATCAATACGGGTCCAGGTTGCTGTCATGAAGTCCTGAGTCTGCACAGCCCTTAAGGCAATTGCATAATCATAGCTTCTCTCATCTCCCATTACCCCTACACTCTTCATATTGGTAAGGGCTGCAAAATACTGGGAAGGAGCATTCTTGATTCCCTTACGGATCATCTCTTCCCTGAAGATTGCATCTGCATCCCTGAGAATATCAAGCTTCTCCTTGGTAATCTCTCCAATGACTCTGATTGCAAGACCAGGACCAGGGAATGGCTGTCTCCACACCAGTGACTCTGGAAGACCAAGCTCCAGTCCCAGTTCCCTTACTTCATCCTTGAAAAGCATACGAAGAGGTTCAATGATCTCCTTGAAATCAACAACGCTTGGGAGTCCTCCTACATTGTGATGACTCTTTATGACAGCGCTTTCTCCTCCGAGACCACTTTCCACTACATCAGGATAGATTGTTCCCTGGGCAAGAAAATCCACTTTACCGATCTTCTTTGCTTCCTTTTCAAAGGTTCTGATGAAAAGTTCTCCGATGATCTTCCTCTTTCTCTCAGGCTCTGTAACACCGCTGAGAGCTGAAAGGAACTCATCCTCAGCATTGACCCTTCTGATGTCTGCATGGAACTGGTTCTTCATGACCTCTTCCACTTCATCGCCTTCGTTCTTACGTAAGAGTCCATGGTCTACAAAGATACAGGTAAGCTTATCACCAACGGCTCTGTGGAGCAGAGCTGCACAGACAGTGCTGTCTACACCACCGGAAAGGGCTAGAAGGACTCTTCCGTCACCAATGCGCTCTCTGCACTCTCTGATGGCTGTGTCCACGTAGGAGCTCATCTTCCATTCCTTTTCCAGGCCACAGACTTCAAAGAGGAAGTTCTCAAGAATCTTTGTTCCATATTCAGTATGGACCACCTCCGGATGGAACTGGACACCATAGAGCTTTTTCTCTTCATTCTCCACAGCACAGAAACCGCAGTAGTCGCTTGTCGCTGTAGTCTTGAAGCCTTCTGGCAGGGAATCAACCTCAACTCCATGGCTCATCCAGCACACTGAGGTATCTGGAACATCCTTGAAAAGAGGAGAAGAAACATGGTTAAGAAGAACTTTTCCATACTCCCTTTTATCTGCCTTCCTACAGTCTCCACCAAGAGTGTAGACCATAAGCTGCATGCCATAGCATATTCCAAGGACAGGAACTCCCATCTCAAATACTGACTTGTCGATGGTTGGAGCGCCCTCATCAAATACAGTTGCAGGTCCTCCTGTAAGGATCACGGCATCTGGAGAGAATGCCTTGATTTCCGTTAGAGGTGTCCTGTAGCTCTTGATTTCGCAGAAGACTCCACTCTGTCTTACACGTCTGGCAATAAGGAGGTTGTACTGTCCTCCGAAATCCAGAATCAGGACCTTCTTCATAGATCTTCCTTCCTGAACACCAGAGTTCCGTCTTCCTTGACTTCATCGATTACAGCAAGAGCCTTGTAGTTGAGGCCCTTGTCTCTAAGGGCATCTCCGCCTCCCTGGAATCCCTTTTCGATGGCGATTCCGATTCCTTCGAGAGTACACTTGGCTTCTGTAACGATGTCTATAAGACCCTGTACAGCGTTGCCCTTTGCCATGAAGTCGTCAATGATCAGGACATGGTCGGTTTCATGGAGCCATTCCTTGCTGACAATGAGGGTGAACTTCTTTTTGTATGTATAGGACCACACCTCACTCTTGAAGAGACCGTTCTCAATGTTGTCACTCTTTGCCTTTTTGGCGAAGATCATTGGAACTCCGAACTTCTCAGCACAAATGGTTGCAAGTGGAATACCGCTTGCTTCCGCAGTAAGCACTACAGTGACCTTACTGATGTCGAAGATTCTCTTGAATTCTTCTGCAACTGCTGCGAGCAGGGCTGTGTCGACCCTGTGGTTCAAGAACCCGTCAACCTTGATGATGTTGCCGGGAAGAACCTTACCTTCCTTCTTGATTCTGTCTTGAAGTAATTGCATCGGTTACCTTACAAAAAAAATATTAAGATTGATGCATTTCTTTCTACCATAAAGTGAAGTTTAATACAATTCATTAGAAAAGAATAATTGGACAACTTTCATGTCAGGAGAACTAATGAGGTCTGAAGACAGTATATGCAATGAATACAACTAACATATACATTGATTACGGCACGCTATTGGATAAGGCTTCTATGAGAAAAAGAGCTTTCAGCATCCCGTAAGCATTGAAAGGAGGAAGGAACCAGAAAAAGGGAGACCAAATAAAGGAATGATTTCCTTCATTGACAAGCCCATTGACAAAAG
>JAEDOD010000043.1 GCA_016302165.1 Sphaerochaetaceae bacterium | reverse complement strand
TATTCCATAACTCTGGATTCTATCACACACCATAGGCCTCTGGAATGGATTTCTTCCTTCTTTTGTCCTTCTCTTACCTACCTTTACGGTTTGTGATAATCTATCTATGGAGTAAGGCTCCAAATGAAAAAATGAGAGAAAAAAATTTTCCCTGTTGACATATTTCTCCAACGGTTCTATATTCCTACCATCTTAGTAGGGAAATAAGGAGACACCATATGTCAAAAGTCTATTCATCTATGGAAGAGCTTATCGGTGGAACACCGCTATTGGAACTGAAGAAGATTGAGAAGGAGCTGGGTCTCAAGGCCAAGGTCCTTGCAAAGCTTGAGTACTTCAATCCAGCAGGAAGCGTAAAGGACAGAATCGCCAGAGAGATGATTCTGGACGCTGAAGAGAAGGGACTTTTGAAGAAGGGCAGCACCATCATCGAGCCTACCAGCGGAAACACAGGAATCGGACTTGCCGCTGTAGGAACAGCCAGGGGATATAAGGTCATTCTTGTAATGCCAGAGACCATGAGCGTGGAAAGAAGAATGATGATGAAGGCATATGGAGCAGAGATAGTGCTTTCTGAAGGCTCCAAGGGCATGAAGGGCGCAATCGCCAAGGCAAATGAACTGAAAGAGGAAATTGAAGGTGCATTCATCCCTGGCCAGTTCGATAACAGTGCAAACCCAAGGGCCCACTACAAGACCACAGGTCCGGAAATCTGGAACGACACAGACGGCGCAGTCGACATCTTCATTGCAGGTGTAGGCACAGGCGGAACTGTCAGCGGAGTGGGAAAGTACCTGAAGGAAAAAAAGCCTGAAGTGAAGGTCATAGCTGTAGAGCCAAAGGGATCTCCTGTCCTTTCAGAAGGACACCCAGGCCCTCATAAGATCCAGGGAATCGGAGCCGGCTTCGTTCCTGCAACTTTGGACACTTCCATCTACAACAGCGTTGCACCGGTAGTGGAGGAAGATGCATATGAGGCAGCAAGACTACTGGGAAAGAAGGAAGGAATCCTTGTGGGAATCTCCAGTGGAGCAGCCCTCAGCGTAGCCTTCAACGAAGCAAAGAAGGATGAGAACCAGGGTAAGACCATCGTTGTCCTCCTTCCAGACACTGGAGACAGATACTTCTCCACAGCACTTTTCAAGGAAGAGTAAGATGATTTCAACAAAAGGACGTTATGCCCTGAGATTTCTCGTCAACCTGTCCCGTCTTGGAAAAGACGGGCAGGCCTCGTTAAAGGATATTGCGGCAGAAGAGGAAATCTCAATCAAATATCTGGAGCGCATTGCAGGAGACCTATCCAAGAAGGGAATCGTAAAGGGCTCCTTAGGAAAGAATGGCGGATACAGGCTCCTCAAGCCTGCCAGCGACATCAATCTCTATGAGATTCTGTCTGCAGTGGATGAAGAGCTTTCCCCTGTCGCCTGCCTGAAGTGCGGAACTCCAGACTGCTCCCGAAAAGACAAGTGCCCCACCCTTCCCATGTGGAAGGAATATGGAAAGATGACCAGGGACTACTTCTCCTCCATCTCCCTTTCCTCCTTGACAGGGCAAATTGGAACTGACCCCATCGAATATTACATTTAGCTGGGAGGGCCCCATTTTACGCATTGGGGCCCCTTATGTTGTTTCACGCTCAAATATGCAGGGCTCTGAGGTGAAGGTCTGGATCCTGAGATTAGGGTGGGCAAGATTCTTCACCAAAATCGATCCTGCCTCCTCTCCTATTTCATACATATTCATGTCTACAGAAGTGATCCGTGGCTCTGTAAAAACAGAGAAGGCATTCTTTCCGCTTTCGTTCTCCCAAGCCCAGATAGTTGTATATTCCCAGCCAGATGGAACCTTTATGTAGACAACGATATCCTCCGTCTCCGCCACTTCCTCCACAAATAATGATGAAATGTGTTTCTGTTTTTCCAAAGTATGTGGCCCATAAAAGGGGAAGTCAAAAGAAAAAAAGGAGAAACGCTTTCTATTGGTATTTCATTTAAATATAAATAGTTATATAACCAAACTATCCCTTTTCCAGAAAAAATTCCCTTCTTTTTCCTTCCCTGGATTCCACCTTCAGACTCTCGGGGGAAATGTCTGGAATTCCAAAGGGACAGTTTCATTCACCCTCAGTAAGGCCCAGACAATAGAAAGGCTTGGCGGAATATGTTTTCCATTGGCACCCACAACTATTTTTCCTCCAACCTTGAAGGTGAACACTCTCTTCACTATAATGCCTTTAGGGAGATTGTTGACCTATGAGAATGTCCAAAATGTTTGCAAAGACCCTTCGCGAAGCGCCAAACGGTGCAGACTGCAAGGGATATGAATACCTTCTTAGAGCTGGATTCATCCGCCAGCTGGGCTCCGGTATATTTACCATGCTGCCTCTTGGAATGAGATCCACAAAGAAGATTGAGGCCATCATCCGTGAAGAGATGGATAGAATCGGAGGACAGGAGATCCTCATGAGCGTCGTCAATCCTGCAGATATCTGGAAGGAGACAGGACGCTGGTACTCCATCGACAAGGAAATGGGAAGATTCCAGGACAGAGGCGGAAGGGACATGGTACTGGCCATGACCAACGAAGAGACTGTCACAGACTGTGCCCGTGGAGAAATCGACTCCTACAAGAGACTTCCAGTAATGGTTTATCAGATCCAGACCAAGTGGAGGGATGACCCAAGACCAAGGGCAGGACTTATCAGGGTAAGGGAGTTCACCATGAAGGATGCCTATTCCTTCCATGCCACCCAGGAATCCCTTGATGAAGCATATGCTGACCAGTACAAGGCCTACTTCCGCATCTATTCACGCTGTGGTCTACCATGCGTAGCTGTTGGAGCAGACAGCGGAATGATGGGCGGAAAGATCAGCCATGAATATATGTATCTCTCCCCTATCGGAGAAGACACGATCATCACTTGTCCTGAATGTGGATACACAGCAAACAGGCAGATCGCTTCCTTCAAGAAGGAATATTTCAAGGCTGAGCCTCTTCCAATGGAGAAGGTCGCCACTCCAGACGCCTCAACAATCGAGGAGCTTGCATCGTTGCTGAAGATCGAGCCCAGACAGACCTGCAAGATGGTATTCATGGTAGGCTCCTTCATCTCCGACAAGACTGGAGAGGAGGAAGATAAGCTGGTGGTAGCCGCCATCCGGGGAGACCTGGACGTTGAAGAGTCCAAGCTTTCCAACGCCATCAAGGCCAATGCACTTCGCCCCGCCCATCCAGAGGAAATCGAGGAATATGGCATGGTTCCAGGCTTCGCTTCCCCAATCGGAGCAAAGAAGGGCTTCATACTGTGCGTTGATGACAGCGTCGCTTATTCCAGCAATCTTGTTGCAGGAGCCAACGAAAAGGGATATCACCTTCTCAACACAAACTACGGCAGAGACTGGGACGGAGGAGTGGTTGCAGACATCGCTTCCGCCAAGGATGGATATATCTGCCCTGTATGCGGAAAGAGCCTCAAGAGCAGCAAGGGAGTAGAGATTGGAAATATCTTCCAGCTTGGAACAAGATATTCTGCAGCAATGAACTGCACATACCAGGATGAGACTGGAGTGCAGAAGCCTGTAATTATGGGATGCTACGGAATAGGAGTCGGAAGACTTCTTGCCTGCCTCTGCGAAGAGTATAACGACGAGAAGGGACTTTGCCTCCCGATCACTGTCGCTCCATACCAGGTCCATCTGGTATCTCTCCTTAAGGACAACGCTGTAGGAGAGAAAATCTACAAGGAGCTTGTGGATGCAGGAATCGAAGTACTCTACGATGACAGAAAGGAGACAGCAGGCGTAAAGTTTGCTGACGCAGACCTTATCGGTCTACCTATCCGCATCACTCTTGGTAACCGCTCCTACAAGGAAGGAAAGGTTGAGGTCAAGTATCGCAGAAGCGGCGAAGAGACCAGCTATCTTATCGAAGGCCTGGTAGACGAAATCAAGGCTGAGATAGAGAAGGAAGAGAAGAAGATCAACGACAACATAGTAGAAAAGGAATGGAAGAAGAACTGATTCCCGTCCTGAATACACTTTAGAGCTGTGAAGACCGGAAGGTTTTCACAGCTGTTTTTTTCTCTTCCGTTCCCTTCCATATCTAGAAGACAGGCTTCTTTCCTGTCTCGCCCATACCCCACTTGCCCACTTCCATCCTTTTGGGATATAGTCGCAGTTGGTCCTTGACCGGCGGAGTTCGTACATCCTGGAAATCCTCCGCAATACAAACTAAAACTATTCAAAGGAAAACCAATGAAAAAGAAATCAATCCTTACCAGCTCAGACTGGCTCATCGCCTTGGCCATGGCTTATGCTGCTGTCACCCTTGCAATGAATGTGTTCTGCATGAAGTCCCTTTCCTGGGGAACTGGAGTAACATTCTCAGATGGAGGCCAGACCATCAGCTGGATAGTGTTCCTCATCTCCAATGTCATCGTTGAAGTGTGGGGAGAGAAGGAAAGCATAAAGGTAATCACCTTTGCAGCTGTCATAACCTTTGTCCTTCTGGTAATCGGAAGACTAATAGTATTCATCCCATCCCTTGCTGAATATGAGGAGCAGAACAGGGCTTTTGCCCTGGTGTTCTCCAATGGTCCAAGGACCATGATAAGCTCCATTATCGCCTTCTGGGTGGGAGGCTTTGTAAATGTGCACATCATAAGCAGAATGAAAAGAAGGAGAGAGCATGATAACAGGGTCTCCTTCTTCATCCGTGCTTCCTTCTCCACTCTCATCGGCCAGACTGTAGACAACGCCATCTTCATGATTCTGGCTTTCGCTCCTGTAGGTATCTCTATATACGAAATGATGTGGAAGGATATTTTCTCTTCAATTATCATTGGAACAGTAATAGAGCTACTGGTGGAGTCGATTATGGTTCCTATTGTGACCATACCTCTTTTCAGGCATATTTCAAGGATAAAGGAAGAAGAGGAGAAATAGAGATGAAGGTATTGGTGACGGGAGCATCCAGCGGAATCGGAAGAGCAAGCGCACTGCTATTTCTTGAGAGAGGACATGAAGTCTACGGCCTGGACAAAAAGCCCCAGTCAATCCAGAATCCAGGATACTCTCACTTTGTCGGGGACATAACTCTCCCGTCAACCCTTCCTTCCCTTCCCGGGATTGATATTCTCGTATGCTCAGCTGGCGTCCAGGATAGCCCTGACGACATCGCTGTCAATCTCAAGGGAACCATCAATACAGTAGAGAAATATGGAATCAGGGAAAATATCCGTTCCATTCTCATAATCGCTTCCGCTTCAGCCCATACTGGAGCGGAGTTCCCTCTCTACTCTGCCTCCAAGGGCGGTCTTCTTTCCTACATGAGAAATGTGGCCATGCGCATTGCTCCCTATGGAGCTACATGCAACTCCCTTTCTCCTGGAGGAGTGAAGACAGAGCTTAACCGTCCTGTCATGGAAGATAGCGCGCTATGGCAAAAGATCATGGACCTTACTCCTCTCAAGAAGTGGGCGGAGGCGGAGGAGATAGCTGAATGGGTCTACTTCCTTACAGTCATAAACCGCTCTGCCACAGGAGAAGATTTTCTGGTGGATAACGGAGAGACCAATCTTAACCATCATTTCGTCTGGCCTGAAAAGTAGACGAAAAAAAGGGAGCCACCCTTTCGACAGCTCCCAATTCCAACAAGAACTCTATCCTCAGATAGCGCCCATTCCCTTAAGAAGATTAACGATGTAGGTCTTCTTTGCAGCCTTTGCATACTCGAGGACTGTGTGTCCCTGGTAGTCGCGGGCATTGATGTCAGCACCGAGCTTGATCAGCTGAGTTGTGATCTTTGTCTCAGGGTTTGTGTTGACAGCAAGGATAAGAGCTGTTTCGCCAAGATAATTCTTCTTCTCGAGCTCAGCACCTGCCTCAAGGAGAACCTCAAGAACCTTAGGGTTCTTTGAGCAGTTTGCAGCAAGGTGGAGAGAGTTTGACTTGTACTTTGGTTCGCACTCCTTGATATCTCCGCCGTTTGCGATGATTTCCTTGAGCACTGCAACAGAATGGTTATACTGGCTGGCAAGCATGACCGGTGTAAGGCCCCACTCGTTATGAGCATTGATGTCAGCACCCTTTTCGATGAGATCCTTGATCTCCCTAGCTTTGGTAGCAGAAACTGCAGCCTGGAGAAGCTTCTTGTTGATGGAATCATTGGTCTTTGCCATAGTTTGTTCCTCCTGAACAGTCCCATTGTGCTGGAGTATGTGGATTTTGTAAATACTTATAGACTAAAAAATGTAATTTTTTATTTGGATAATTATAATTATTCAAAAGATATATAGACACGGTGTTAAGAATTTACACTTACTTTCCCCATTTATTGAGAAATTTGCCTAATGGAATATAATGTATCTATGTTAGACAGAGATATAATCAGAAAAATACCTAAGGTGGAGCTCCATGACCACTTGGATGGAGGCCTTAGACCTGAGACCATCATCGCCTTAAGCAAAGAGAGGGGAATAGATATTCCTTACACCGATCCGGAAGAACTCAAGGCCTGGTTCAACCGTGGCTGCGTCCAGAAGTCTCTTCCACTCTATCTTGAGACCTTTGCCGTAACCACTTCAGTCATGCAGGACAAGGAAGCACTATACAGAGTTGCCAAGGAATCGATTCTGGACCTGGCCAAGGAAAACGTAGTATACGCAGAAATAAGATTTGCCCCAGAACTCCACACAAAGATGGGCATGAACCTTGAAGACGTGGTTACAGCTGTTCTCAGAGGGCTGGAAGCAGGACGGAAGGAGACAGGAACAGAGTTCGGTCTCATCCTTTGCGCCATGAGAAACCAGGCCCCTGCCCTATCAGTGGAAGTTGCAGAACTTGCCGTTGCCTTCTCCGACAGAGGAGTGGTGGGCTTCGACCTGGCAGGAGACGAATGCGGCCATCCGCCAAAGAAGCACCTGGAAGCCTTCAACTACATCAGAAGCAAGAACTTCAACATCACTATCCACGCAGGAGAAGCCTTCGGCCTGGAATCCATCTGGCAGGCAATCCAGATCTGCCATGCAGACAGAATCGGCCACGGCACCAGAATAGTGGAGGATATGACCATAGAAAACGGAGAGATCATCAAGATGGGATCCCTTGCCTCCTACATCATCGACAAGAGGATTCCCCTTGAAATGTGCCTTACATCCAACGTTGGCACAGGAGCTGTGGAAAGCTATGAAACCCACCCCTTCCCTATGCTCTTCAGAAACCACTTCAGAGTCTTCCTCTGTTCAGACAACCGGCTTATGAGCGACACAAACCTTACCAAGGAGATGACTATAGCTGTAGAGAAATATGGCTTCACCATCCAGGATCTGGAGAAGGTCACGATTAATGCGATGAAGTCTGCATTCATCCATCACAACAGGAAGCTGGACCTTATCTACAACACCATAAAGAAAGAGTACGCAGATATCCGCTACGAATATGGACTATAGAGAGAGGGGTGGCGACACCCCTTTTTATTTCATCAGCCCCCAGCTTCTGAGAGGATTGATCCTCATTCTCACCAGAATGTATATAAGGCCGAAGAGAAGGCCATAGAGATGGACCAGGTGGGCTGTGCCATCAGCACGGAACTGACCGAAGAAATCTATCAGGAAATAGACCAGCACCAGCACAGGAGCCCTCATGGGGATTATTCCGAACACATATACCACAGCAGACGGAAAGAGCACGGCAAAGAGGAGCATTACAGCATAAAGGGCTCCTGACGCTCCCAGCACCACTGTGAAGACAGAACCTGAATAGAGATAGGAGAAGTAGGAGGCCACTCCAGCTGCAGTTCCTGTAAGAAGGTAATAGAGGAGGAACTCCTTGCTTCCCACGTTTCTCTCCACTATGACGCCGAATATGAATAGACCCAGCATATTGGAAAACAGATGCCAGAAGCTGACATGGGAGAACATGTAGGTGAAGAACTGCCAGTACCAGTGCCTGAAATGGATATAGATCGGAACCATGGAAAGGTAATATGGAAGGGCCTGGAAGATATTCTCCAGGATGAAGCAGGCTACGTTGATTATTATCAGAATCGCCGAGACATTTACAAAGTTATACTTGAAACGTCTATTGATTATTGTATTTCTCACATTTCAGACATTAGCAGATTTTCCCAAGTGTTTAAAGAATCGGCGCTTTTCTATATGATAACTACACAATGAGGAGGCATTTATGGCCAGAAGCAGAAGAGATAAGGCTGATTCCTATACCCAGAGAGCCCACAGGGAGGGATACCCTGCCCGTTCCGTATATAAGCTGGAGGAGATCAACCAGTCCCATCACCTCATAAAGCCAGGAGACAGCGTTCTGGATGTAGGGGCCGCACCGGGAAGCTGGACGCTTTTCACCCACAGGGAACTGATAAAGGGAAAAGGAAAGATAGTGGCAGTGGACCTGAATCCTCTGAATCTGGATCCTGTTCCTCCTACGGTCACAGCCTTTGTGGGGGATGCATTCTCCAAGGAAATCAGAGCCCGCCTTGTGGAGGAAGGCCCTTACGACACCATCATCTCAGACGCAGCTCCCATGACCACAGGAAACCGTACTGTAGACACCACCCGTTCCGAGTGGCTTGCAGAGCAGGTTGTGCTTCTCTCCTCCGAGCAGCTGAAGACCCACGGAAACCTTGTTATAAAGATTTTCCAGGGTGGAGGCCAGGAGGAAGTGCTAAAGACCATGAGGACCATGTTCCAGAAGGCTAAGGCCTTCAAGCCAAAGGCCTGCAGGGATGATTCCTTTGAAATATACCTCATAGGTCTGGATAAGAAATGACGAAAAGGCTGCCGAAAACAATCGACAGCCTTTACTTTCATTACATCCTGATCAGTATGCCATTGCCTTTGAAAGGAAGGAGGCGAAGGCCACAGGGTCTGAAGGCATGATGCCTTCCTGCAGCAGTGCCTGGCCAAGAAGCACTTCGGAAAGTACTTTTGTCTTCTCTTCATCCTCAGAAGCCTGGATTCTGGCCACAAATGGAGATGATGGGTTGACTTCAAGAATTGGCTTGATCTCCTCGTCTCCACCGCCCATCTGCTTCATAAGCCTCTGCATCTGCACAGATGGATCGTTTTCATCCATGATTACAGAAGCTGCGGCGTCTCCAAGGCGTGCTGAAACTACAACCTTCTTCACCTTGTCGCCAAGGGCAGAAGCAATCTTTTCTGCAACAGCACCCTTCTCTTCAGCTTCCTTCTTCTCCTCCTGGCTCTGCACATCGTCCATAGCATCACTGCGGTTGATGGCCTTGAGAGGCACACCGTCGTATTCCGGAACTGTTGAGATCACAAATTCATCGATGTCTTCGTCAAGGATCAGGACCTCATAGCCCTTCTTTCTGAAGGCTGCCACAAGAGGAGATGCCTTCAATACATTCTCCTTTCCACCTGCAATGTAGTAGATGGCCTTCTGGCCTTCCTTCATCCTCTCCTTGTATTCCTTCAGGGATACATATCCATCCTTCTCGCTGGACTTGTAGCGGACGATGTCCAACAGCAGGTCCCTGTTGGCATAATCCATGTAGAGGCCTTCCTTGAGAGGTCTGTTGTACTGTTTGATGAACTCTGTAAAGAGCTCAGGATTGCTGGTGCTCAGCTTCTTGAATTCTCCCAGAAGCTTCTTCACGGAGCCATTGCGGATGGCGCTCATGATCCTGTTCTCCTGGAGAATCTCTCTTGATACGTTGAGTGGAAGATCCTCGCTGTCGATTACTCCGCGTACGAACCTGAGGTAGGTCGGAAGAAGAGTCTTGTCATCATCGGTGATGTATACTCTCTTTACATAGAGCTTCACTCCACTCTTGAAGTCTGCGTAGTTCATATCCATTGGAGCTGTCTTAGGAATGAAGAACAGTGTAGTGTACTCTGTGGTGCCTTCAGCCTTGGTGTGGATATAGAAGAGAGGATCCTCGTAGTCGTTGTAGTTGTTCTTGTAGAACTCCTTGTAATCCTCGTCCTTCAGCTCGCTCTTGTTTCTTCTCCAGAGGGCGGAGCAGGAGTTGATCTGCTCATTCTTGTGCTCTACGGTCTTCTTTGGGTTACCGTTCTCGTCCTTCTCATCCTCATAGTGGGTCTGGTCATATTCCAGATAGATTGGATATGCCACGTGGTCTGAATACTTCTTTATTAGGCTCTCCAGAGTCCAGCGGGTGGCATAGGTTGTGTCATCATCATTGAGATGGAGAATTACAGTGGTTCCCTGCTCATCCCTCTCAGATGGCTCTATGGAATATGAAGTCTCGCCGGTGCTGGACCAGATATATGCCTGGTCCTCTCCAGCCTTTCTTGAAATGACCTCGATCTTCTTTGAGACCATGAAGGCTGAATAGAAGCCTACTCCAAACTGGCCGATGAGATTTGAATCCTTCTTTGCTTCATCAGTAAGGGTGGAGAGGAACTTCTTTGTACCGGAGGAAGCTATGGTTCCCAGGTTATTGTTCAGGTCCTCCTCGTTCATTCCGATACCGTTATCGCTGATCTTCAGTATTCTCTCACCTTCTTCAGTAAAGGAGATCTGGATTTTTGGATCAAAGGAATATCCCTTAAGGTTTCCGTCAACCATTGAGAGATATTTAAGCTTATCGATGGCGTCAGATGCGTTGGAGATGAGCTCACGCAGGAATATTTCCTTATTTGAATAAAGCGAATGTATAAGGAGCTGCAGTAGGTCTGCAACCTCTGTCTTGAACTTTTTGTTTGACATTGATTCCTCCATGTTAACTAAGAGTGTAATGTAATAAGGAAAAGGCCAATCGGCAATAGGTGCGGAAAAATCCTTTTCCTTTCACGCGGAAATAAATTTTGTCCCGAAAGATGGTTTTTGCTATAATGGCTCTATGGATTTCTCTCGACCAGATAACGCTAGAAAGATTAACAGACTGAAGGTACTGGGAGCTCTCAGGAAAAGGGACATGTCCCGAGCAGAGCTTTCCAGACAGCTTTTGATAAACAAGGTCTCCATTTCAGAGATCACAGATTCCCTGATCCGCGACTCTCTTGTCTCATCAGGCCCCCTAGACAACACAACATCAGGCCGGCCTGCCACCATTCTCTCCATCAACAGAAATGGAGGAAGGGTCTTTTCCTTGGTCTTCTCCACCTCCACTGTAATGGCCAGCGCCTCCGATTTGAAGGGCAACGTATTGAGATTCGAGAGATTTCCCAAGGATGAAGGTCTTGTAGACTACATCTCATCCTTCATCAGGAAAATGACCCAGGACCAGCCAAAAGTCTTCGGCATGACAGTAATCGGCACGCCTTCCGATATACCCTCAGATGTATTTCCCTGGCCTGTAGTCTACAGACAGCGCTCAGAAGCCCAGGCAAGAGGAGAGATGGAAGGCAGGGATGACCTAAAGGATGTATACTTCGTCTCCTGGGGAGATGAAATCGAGGCCTGCTGGATGGACGGCAGAATCAGGACCATCCCCTCCTTCGGCCACATCAAGGTCACCAAAGGTATTCCATGCTCCTGTGGAGGAGACGGCTGCCTATCAGCTGCAGCAGGAGGAAAGGCTCTCAAGGAAAAGACAGGCATCTCCCAATATAGACAGCTTACAACCCTGGAAAAGGGCCTGATTGCCATAGATGACGCATCTTCAGCCATGGCCTTTGCCCTTTCGGAAGCTGTCCAGGCTGTAGGAGCCAAGGATGTAATGCTTACAGGAGAGCTTTCTTCCATGCCCAAGGATCTCTATGCCTCCATGGAAGACAAAATGAGAATGGCGCTTCCCCCAGAAAGAAGAAGCGTCAGGATAATCAAGTCAGAAAAGGGAGACAAGGCCCTTCTTGAGGGAGCCGGCATAATCGCCCTGGATGAATTCTTCTACCATCGAGACATTCTGGAGAAGCTGGAGGAGATTCAGCTTAATCCCTGGTCTCTGTAGAAAGAATGAAGAAGGATGGAATGGCCAGTATGAAGCTGAGCCAATAGATTGACCATCCAAGAGCCAATGTTGCTCCGCCAATTGCAAGAGCTGTAAGAACGATCACTGCAGCAAGGGACGGTCCGATAGGTAGGGCTCCTCTGTAGGAGGTTCTGACCACAGCTGCAATGATGTAGAAGAAGGCCAGGACTATGATGATCACCACTATTCTCTGGATAATGGGCATCTCCTCATCTTCTGCTGTATTCGTCTTGGCGCTGTCCTTCTTTGCTACAAACTCCATTTCGCCTGTCTCACTGCTCTTCTTGGCCACAGGAACGAAGCCGTCGGTACCTGTCTCCTTGGCAAGAGCAAGCTTGGCGTCGTCGAGAGTACTCTTTCCCAGGTACGCTTCTATTTCCTCTTCAGTGTATTCCTCGTTTACGATGGCTTCCTTGATGCCTTCGATACCGCTTTGGCTAAGGATGCCCCTCAGTTCGTCACGAAGCGCATATTTCTGGTCAAGAAGATTCTTGAAGTCTTGGGTATTCTTGTTGTCCAGGCCGCCTAGAGCCTCTATTACCAGGCCTTCAGGATAAGTCTCGTCAAGAACAGCCAGGGCCAGGCCTTCATTTCCGCCAATCTGGTCCTTTTCCAGGTCCACTCCCTTCCAGAGATTCTCAATCTCCTTCTTTATTTCCTTGACTCTCTTCTTGAACTCCTCAAAAGGTTCCTCGCCAAGATATCCCTCCACCACTACATAGGGATCACCACCTGTGTAGTCGCTCTGGTATACCATTTCGATTACGTCGTCGATATCGCCATTCTTATAGACCTTCTCCAGCTCCTCCCCTACTTCCTTGTTGTAGGTACCGCCAAGTTCAGTAATAGTCTTTTCAGTACGGTCAAAGGTAAACCTGCTGGTTCCACAGGAAACCAGAAGAAGCCCGATCATTAGGAATAATGCTAAATATCTACTCACAGATAACCTCGTAACTATCTAATTATAATTCATAGAGCACAAAGAGCAAATAATCAAATCCCCATCACTTAATTTTTGGTAAAATTTTTCTGTTTGAGTTAAAAAATGCCTTTTCAATACTGCTACTCATCCTCTTTTCTCTGCTTTTCACCCACAACTGCCCCTGAAGCTCAGCAGCAAAAAAATACCGCTGGAATTATTCTCAGCGGCAACCTCCTTGTCCCCTTTAGGGAGTTGCAGTCCTTTTCCCTGCAACAGAAAGTATTGTTGCATGGCTTTTTCAATCAGGCAAGCATTATTTTCAGAATCTTAATCATTCGTTAAACCTGTTAATTGAAAACATAAATGCAACTCTTAAAGTGGCCTGGGAGTGCGGTTACTCTTCAAACCTCCAAAACAAATTGGATTGGATTTTCTTCGAAATCATCAGCCGAAAATTCCATCCAGAAGCATCATACAGGCAAAGCCTATAG
>JAEDOD010000042.1 GCA_016302165.1 Sphaerochaetaceae bacterium | reverse complement strand
AACCCGTCGGATTGGGCGAAGCTATTTCCTGTAGCAGTAATCGGGGAATCCTCCCGAGGCAGAATCATGGAAAGATGCAAGTCCATCCATCTAAAAGGCAGAGAACTTAGGCTGGAGGGAAAGCTTTGACAGGACGCAATCGGAGGCCTCAATCTCCCGATTGCATAATAGCTCCACCCCCAAAATCATTCTCCCCTTAATCGTGGTCTGATTTCCTTTTTATCCTGCTGTAAACAAGTTGCAGAAAAAAGGAAAGTGAGGTGGAGAGAAAAAGAGGGGAGAGTGATTATGTACAGTTGTCTGATAATTGGCATATCATCAAAATCCGGTGCCAAAGATAGGCATTTATGCGGTTATAAGGAAGAGATTATTTATATATAAATCGGTAAAATATTTTTTATTTGATGTTTACCTTAAAAAAACTGAAAAAATTAATATTTACATAAGAAAAATCATGATACCATCTAATTAGACAAAAAAGGAGTACATTATGGGAACGCTATGGGGAATAGTCTTGGCAATAATCATTCTCGCCTTGGTATATGTGTTCATCAACTATAGAAGAATAAAGTCCATGAATGAAGGGACAGCGGAAATGGTTGAGATGGCAGGAATCATCAGAAGTGGTGCAGACACTTTCATGAAGACAGAGTATAGGACCATATTCATAGTAGTCCTGATAGTGGCTGTAATCTTCTCCCTCTTTGTAGAGAAGACAGCAGGAATAACATTGCTTCTTGGTGCACTTGCTTCCAGTGCAGCATGCATTACAGGAATGAAGAGTGCCACATATGCAAACGTCCGGACATCGAACAAGGCAAGGGAAAGCCTTTCCATCGGTGAGACAGTGAAGGTGGCCCTTTGCGGCGGCTCCATCTCCGGTCTTTCTGTCCAGGCCTTTGGAATGCTGGGACTGGTACTGATCCTTATGGTATGGGGAATAGACCATTCTGCGTCTGGCTCCGGTTTTCTCCTTTCCTTAAGGTGCAATCCTTCCACCATGAGGATAACCACCTATTCTCTCGGCTGCTCATTGGTTGCAATGTTCAACCGTGTGGCAGGAGGAAACTACACGAAGGCTGCAGATATCTCTTCCGATATCCTTGCAAAGCTGAGGCATGACCTTCCTGAGGATGACAGCAGGGTGCCCAACGTCATTGCTGACTTCATCGGCGACAACGTGAACGATATAGCAGGAAACTGCTCTGACCTTCTTGAATCCTTCGTTGCAACTACAGCGGCAGGAATCCTCATTGCTTCCACCCTTTTTGCTTCAGGAGAGCTTTCCGCATCTAGCTATGATGCAGCAATGATGTATCCTGTAATCCTTGCTGGTGGAGGTCTTCTAGGCTGTCTTTTGGGACTTTTGATAATCCAGCTAAGGAAGATGGGCGACAACCCAAGTAAGGAGCTCAATGGCGCAACATATGTTTCAGCCTCCCTTACGCTTCTCTTTGGTCTAGGTTCATGCTTCCTTCTTTTCAGGAATGTGGATCTTCCTTCTTCTTTCCTTCTTGGATGGGCATCCCCTTGGGCCAGTGCTGTACTGGGAATACTTTCTGGAGTGGCCATTGGCATTATTACAGAGTATTACACAAGTACAGACTTCAAGCCCACCCAGATCCTGGCAGGAATGGCAACTGAAGGAGAGGCCTTCGTAATAACAAAGGGAGACGCCATCGGAAGCAGAAGCTGTCTTCTTCCTGTGCTCTTCATCGCCATATCCCTCTTCGTTTCCGGAAAGATCTGTGGAACCTACGGCATTGCCCTGGCTTCCCTTGGAATGCTGTCCTTTGTAGGAACGACAGTGTCTATCGACGCATTCGGTCCTATTGCAGACAACGCCGGAGGCCTGGCAGAGTCTTGTCACCTTCCTCACGAAGTGAGAATAATCACAGATAAGCTGGATGCTGTAGGCAATACCACAGCCGCCATCGGTAAGGGTTTCGCCATCGGTTCAGCTGCCTTTGCCACAGTTTCCCTTATAGTTGCATATGTGGGATCCTACTCCACAGGAGAGCCAATACTGAACTTCGCCTCCTTTGTGGTAGTTGCGGGAGGAATTCTGGGAGGAGCCCTTGTTGAATACTTCTCAGCCATTCTTACAGACAACACCATCGACTCGGCAAAGAAGATGGCAGACGACGGCGATAAGCTGTTGTCTATACCTGGAGTCCTGGAAGGAAAGGTGAAGCCTGATTACAACGTCATGATACGTACAGCAACTGAAGAAGCCTTGAGAAAGATGCTCTTCCCTTCTATTCTTGCCCTTGTGATCCCTGTGGTTGGAGGACTTCTCTTTGGAGTAGAGTTCATCGGAGGACTTCTGGTGGGAGCAACAATTGTTGCCATTCCTAGGGCCATCTTCATGGGTAATAGCGGTGGAGCCTTCGATAACGCCAAGAAGTTCATCGAAGAGGAAAGGCTTCCTGGCCATGGAAAGGGCAGTGCAGCCCATAAGGCCGCTGTCACTGGAGACACTGTTGGTGATACAAGAAAGGACGTGGTAGGTGTTGCCCTGGATATCTTCATCAAGAGTATGTCTACAGTGGCAAATACCCTTGGAGGAGTAATAAGGAACTTCACTCTCATCAAATAGCTTGATGGGAAGACCATGGTCCCTCTGGAGAAAATCTGGAGGGATCTTCTTTTGAGACTTTTTTCGTCAGTGTCCCTTCAGCTACTGTCCAAGATAGCGTCCCCTCATCTAAAATAAGGGTATGAGAAAGACTAAGATAATTTGCACCATGGGGCCCGCTGTTGAAAGCGAAGAAAAGATCAGAGAGCTCATAGTAGCAGGAATGGACGGAGCTAGATTCAACTTCTCCCATGGAACTCACGAAGAGCATAAGAAAAGAATTGACATGGTGAAGAAGGTCTCAAAGGAGATGAATGCTCCTGTGGCCCTTATCCTCGACACCAAGGGACCTGAAATAAGGGTTGGAAACTTTAAGGATAAGTCCATTGATTTGGAGGAGGGCCAGACCTTCATCCTCTACCATGATCTATCCAGGGAAGGTGACCAGAATGGTGTGGGAATCACATATCCATACCTTGGAGAGGACGTAAGGACGGGAGATAGGATCCTTGTTGACGATGGCCTTGTATCCTTGACGGTCACGGATGTGAAGAATGGAGATATTGTATGCTCTGTAGACAATGGAGCAAGGATATCCTCCAAGAAATCCATAAATGTACCGGGAATCGATGTGGACCAGGTCTTCATAAGCGACCGGGACAGAAGCGATATCCTTTTCGGCATTGAGGAGGATTTCGACTTCATTGCAGCTTCCTTTGTAAGGAACCAGGATGACGTGAAAAAGCTAAGAAAGCTGTTGAACGTCAATGGGGGCGAGAAAATCAAGATCATTGCAAAGATCGAGAACAGGTCAGGTATCGAGAATCTGGAGCCTATCCTTGACATTGCTGACGGTGTAATGATCGCCCGTGGAGATATGGGGGTGGAAGTTCCCTTCGACCAACTGCCAGCAATCCAGAAGAACATCATCAAGGCCTGCTACAGGAGAGGAAGGATCGTAATTACGGCAACACAGATGCTGGAATCCATGACAGAGCATCCAAGGCCCACCAGAGCGGAGGTTTCAGATGTGGCAAACGCAATCTACGACGGCACCACAGCAATAATGCTTTCCGGTGAGACAGCTGCAGGAAAGTATCCAATTGAAGCAGTGAAGGCCATGAGCAGAATTGCTGAATACACAGAGAACCAGATCAACTATCAGGACCGGTATCTCAAGAATAACCTTAAGCTTAACGAAGATATTGTAAACACCATTACCAGCGCATCTGTGGAAGCTTCCTTCTTCCTGAAGGCTAAGGCGATTGTAGTGGCTACAGTCACTGGCCTTACAGCAGATATCGCCTCCTACTATAGGCCTAGCGTTCCAATCATCGCTTCCTGTACAGACGAGAAGGCCTCCAGACAGCTGAAGCTGGACTATGGAGTATATCCCTACCATGCCCATCTTACAGATGACCTGGATGAAATGCGCACTCAGGCCCTCTCTATAGCAAGAAGCTCAGGAGTGGTAAAGGAAGGAGATCTGGTGGTATTGGTCTGCGGTTCACTGATCAGTGGGCAGAGCAGCTCAGATACCATGATCATTGCCAAGGCCTGAGTCATCTGACGTTTCCCGCCACCAGCTCTCCCTGTTGTCTGGTGGCGATTTTCTCTTTCATTCCCTATCCCTTAATTTTCAGATAATAGAGAGTTTTTCCCTGCTTCTCTTCTTGTCCAAGGAGGAAAGAAGGTCCATAATCCCGGGTATGGCAAATGGAATTGAAGACCTTGAGGAAAAGAACAAGGGTAGGGCTAAGCCCAAGGTGGATGCGCGATATGTTTCCTGGATGGAAAAGCTGGGAAAGGAAGACTCCGAAATGCTTATGGAGAAGTCTTCAAGATGGAGCGCTGTAAAGGAAAGTAGGGGAGATTATGACGAAGAGGACTAGAGTATAGTCTAGTAGTCATAATCCTTTTTTCTTGTGACCAGGAAGTAGAGGGAGAAGAAGAGCGTCAAGACTTCTGTCGCTACTATACTGAGCCATATGCCGTCTATTCCCAGAAAGTAGGGAAGCACCAATACAGATATCACCTGAAAGAGAAATGCCCTTAAGAAAGAGATGATGGCAGATACCTTTCCATCGTTTAGCGCTGTAAAGAAGGATGAAGCGAAGATGTTCAATCCAGCAAAGAGGAAGGAGAAGGAATAGATTCCGAAGCCTCTTTCTGTCATTTCCAATAGCTTTCTGTCGTAGCCTACGAAAAGGGAGGAAAGTGGGTGGGAGAGTATAAGACTCAGTGCCAGCATGGCCACTGATGATGAAAGGATGATGATGAGAAGCTTATGGAAAAGTCCCTTAAGCTCCTTTGTATTTCCACTACCATAGTTGAAGGATATCAGGGGACCGCTTCCTGACGAGAAGCCCAGGAACAGGGACAGAAACACCATGTTCACATACATGAGGACGCTGTAGGCTGCAACTCCATCTTCTCCTGCGTAATAAAGGAGCCTTCCGTTGAAGAGCATGGCCACTATGGAGGAGGAAATGTTGGAAAGAAGCTCCGATAAGCCGTTGCCTGCGCTTTTGCTGACAGCTCTGAATTCAAACTCTGTTCTGGTGAAGTGCAGCCTGTTTCCCTTGGCAAAGGAGAAGTAGAGAAGAGGAATGATTCCTCCTATGGCCTGGCTTATGGCTGTAGCTGCTGCCGCTCCTGTTATCCCCCATCTGAAAACAGCGCAGAAAAGGCCGTCAAGGATTATGTTTGTTCCAAAGCCAAGAATAGAGTTCACTAGTCCAAGCTTAGGTCTTTCTGCTGTTACAAAGAATACCTGGGCCTCCATCTGCACTACAAACAGAAATACTGTGGTAAGAAGGATCCTGCCATAGGTTATGGAGTCTTCAAGAAGCTGACCCTCAGCTCCAAGGAAAGAGAGAATCTGGGGAAGAAAGAGAAAGGCTGGAATGGCAATGGCCAGAGCCAGGGCGGAAGGGAAGAGAAAAAGCAGGGTGAAGTTTCGTCTTGCCCTCTCCTCGTCCCCTTCTCCCAGGGTTGCAGCAACCAGGGCGCTTCCTCCGGAACCGAACATGAAGCCTATGGAGCTTATGACCATGATGATCGGATACACCATGTTTACAGCTGCCAGGGCCCCTTTTCCCACAAAGTTCGATACAAAATATCCGTCTATCACTAGGTATATGGAGGTGAATACCATCATGCATACGGAAGGCAGGGTGAAACGAATCAGCCGTTTCAGAGAGAAGTGGTCGCTCAGTTGGATCTGCATAGGTCTGCCAACCCCTTCTTCATCAGATAGTTGTATTCTTCTGTCTCGTCCAGATATCTCTCTGTCTTTTCTTTTCCCCAGTTCTCAAGAATCGAGTTCTCAATCTCTATGAGTTTTACTACGCTTTCCTGGCATCTCTTTATCCCTAGTTGGGTAAGATGCACAATCTTCTTTCTCTTTCCCTCGTTTTCCAGGAATACCAGTCCTTCCTCCTCCATTTTTCTCATGGCAGAGTTTATGGTCTGCTTTGGTACTCCACTGTTCTTCACCACCTCCCTGAGACTGCAGGATGTGCCCTCATTGCAGAGGGCATAGAGAATGGCAAACTGGCTGTCACTCATGGAGAAGTGGAGGGCATATTCATGATAGATGGCGTCCAGCTCAGAAATGAGATGGTTTATCCGTCTTAGAGGGGAAGATGAGAATTGCATACCTCTATTAAGTCCGAAATCGTACTTAATGTCAACAGGAGCCTGTCATAAGGGAGAGAGTCACCAGATAGGACGCCTTTCCATCCTCCAGAGGCCAGAACTCTTCAGATGAGTGGAAGTTCAGAGCTCCTGTGAAGTAGTTGGGAACAAGGATTCCCTTTGTGGAGATGAAGGAGCCATCGGTACCTCCTCTCATGGAAAGGGGGATTTCCTCTATTCCATTGGCCTTCAAGGCTTCTTTCAGATTATGGATGGCAATGCGGTTATCCTCCGTCACGGCATCCAGAATGTTTCCATAGGTATCAGATATGGTCACCTCCACCTTTCCTCTAGGGTAGAGCTCTCTTATCTTCTCTGCATTCTTTCTTATGGTATTCTTCTTTTCTTCATACTTCTCTCTGCTATGGTCCCGGATAAGAAGACGAAGGGAACAGACTCTGGCGCCTCCTTCAATGCCCTTGGCATATATGAAGCCTTCCTTTCCTTCTGTATTCTCAGGAGTCTCATCCCTGGAGAAAAGGGAAAGAAAGTCATTGGCCATAAGTATTGGATTGACCAGAACTCCCTTGCTGGACATAGGATGGGCTGTAATGCCTTCAAAGGTTACTTCAGCTTCTCCTGCATTGAAGGTCTCCCAGACCACTTCTCCCTTTCTGCAGCAGTCTATAGTGTATGCCCAGTCCACAGGGAAACGGGAGAGATCCATGGCCTTTGCTCCCTTTAGTCCAACTTCCTCATCTGGAACGAAGGCTACAATAATGTCTCCATGAGAAAGATTATCATCACGACGAAGAGTATCAAGGGCCTCCATGACTATTGCTATGGCAGCTTTGTCATCAGCTCCCAGGACGCTGCTTCCATCAGAGAAAAGTATATCTTTTCCTATATGGTCCCTTAGTTCAGGTCTATCGCTGAGAGTTATGGTCTTTCCCTTTTCCCGAACTATATCCTGTCCCTGATAGTTCTCTACAAGCATTGGATGAACTACAGGAGACAGGGACACATCAACCGTATCCAGGTGGCAGATCCAGCCTATGGTCTTCCGTCCCTCAACATTGCCGGGAAACCGGGCAGTAAGCACGCTGTGTTGGGATAGGTGGATATCTGTTGCACCCATTTCCTCCAGCTCCGTAAGAAGGAGCTCCGCCAGCTTCCTCTGTCCCACCGAGGAAGGAACTGTGGAGACTCCAGCCTTGCTTTCTGAAGGAATAGTGGAGTAGCGGAGAAATCTTCTTAGTAGTGCTTCTTCTATTCTGTCCATAGGATCAATGGTGGAAAAGGCGGGAATGGGTAAAGAACAGAGTCATATTGTGCTCATTGGCGGCTTCGATCACGCTGTCGTCCCTTACGCTACCTCCCGGTTCTGTCACATATTTCACTCCACTCTTGGCGGCTCTGTCGATGTTATCCCTAAAGGGGAAGAATGCATCGGAGGAAAGGGATACGCCATCCATCTTATCCATCCATTCCTTCTTCTCCTCCTCTGTCAAAGGTGAGACAGGGGACGAGAAGTACTCTTCCCACTTTCCTGTTACATCGATTTCAGGATTATCAGAAAGGAACTGCTCTATGATGTTGTCTTTATCGTTACGGGAGATACCTTTCTTGAAGGGAAGGGAAAGCACCTTTGGGCACTGCCTCATCCACCACTTGTCTGCCTTGTCTCCAGCGAGACGGGTGCAGTGGATTCTTGACTGCTGTCCTGCTCCGACTCCTATAGTCTGGCCGTTCTTGGCGTAGATTACTGAGTTTGACTGGGTATACTTCAGGGCAATCATGGCAACTGTCATATCCAGCCTTGCACTTTCGGGAAAATCCTTGCTCTCAGAAGGAATCTCGCTGAAGGTGGAGTCTGTTACAGTAAAGTCGTTATGGTCTTCTGTGAATGTGATTCCATAGATTGTCCTGATTTCCTTCACAGGTGGAACAAAGGATGAATCCATCTTCAGGATTACATATCCTCCATTCTTCTTTTTCTTAAGGATCTCCAGGGCCTCCTCTGAGTATCCGGGAGCGATCACTCCGTCCGAGACTTCCCTTGATATGATTTCAGCTGTCTCCTTGTCGCATTCGTCTGAAAGGGCGATGAAGTCTCCAAAGGAGCTCATTCTATCTGCACCCCTTGCCCTGACATAGGCTGTGGCCAAAGGAGAAAGAATGGTCTTGGAGGATATGAAATACATCTTTCTTTCCTCCTCTGTCAAAGGAATAGCAATGGCAGCTCCTGCAGGAGAAACATGCTTGAAGGAGGTGGCTGCAGCCATGCCTGTATTCTTTTTCAGCTCCTTTACCAGTTGCCAGCCGTTAAGGGCGTCAAGGAAGTTGATATATCCAGGTCTTCCATTGATTATGGTTACAGGAAGCTTTCCCTTGGCTGATATGGAAGCGCACTTCTGGTTTGGGTTAAGGCCATATTTCAGCTGAATTACATCTTCTTCCTCTTCCCTGGCATTGATCACCTCCTCCCTGTCTCCCCAGGAGACGTAAAGTGAGATGCGGTTCTCTTTGTCCAGGCTGTTCCAGAGTTCATCCCTAAACTCCTCAAAGGTTGGGGGAAGGGATAGGGCCACAGGAGAAGAAGAGAAGGATGGAAGGGGATTGCCGTCACCGTCATAGGTGTGTATGACACAGCAGAAGCCAGGAGTCGGAGTATATCTCCATACTATTCTTTCTGTCTCATCTCCCTTTTTCCTTATGATGGACAGGGAGTATCCCTCCTTGTCAGCTACCATGGAAATACGTGGAGTAAAGTTGGGCGCATCAGGCTCATAGGTTCTTTCAGCCAGGGCGCTTTCAAGCTCTCTTCCTTCCTTGAAGGCCTTCTCAATGGTGTCTGTCTGATCTCCATTGGTCATTATGACAGTGCCGCCGTACACTGTCCTTGCCCTGTAGATGATGAGAGATGGATCCTCGACCTTGGATTCATCATAGGCTCTGGTCTCCAGATTTCCATTGGAAAGACGGAAAACTCTGTTTCTGCTGTTTTCGCTTCTTCCCATGATTGCATATGCAGACACGGCCTTTCCATCAATACCTGTTCCTGAAAGAAGTATTCTTCCAGGATACTTTCTGACGCTGAAATAATCCTTGATTGTCATATATATCTCCACTTCGATTATAGCACAATGGTAGAAGGGTTGTTCCCTTTCTAGAGAGATTTTGTATCAAGAGGCTGGATTTCTCCAGCCTCTTGGCGCTACTTGATCTGGTAATTCTTGTCTTTGAGAATTACGTCGTGGGCTCCTCCCTCTGTAATGCTTGTGGCACTTACCAAGGTCAGCACAGCCTTCTCCTGGAACTCCGGAATGGTGATGGCACCACAGTTGCACATGGTGGACTTCACCTTGCTCATGCTCATCCGTACATTGTCGTGAAGGGGACCGGCATATGGAACGTAGGAGTCCACTCCTTCAACGAAGCTGAGCTTCTTGTCTCCACCAAGGTCATATCGCATCCAGTTCCTGGCTCTTGCGCTTCCTTCTCCCCAATATTCCTTTACATAGTTTCCGTTAAGGTTGATCTTCTCTGTGGGGGATTCGTCAAATCTGGCGAAATATCTTCCAAGCATCAGGAAGTCTGCTCCCATGGCCAGAGCCAAAGTCATATGGTAGTCGTAGACCAGGCCTCCGTCTGAGCAGATAGGGACGTAGATTCCTGTCTCCCTGAAGTAGTTGTCTCTTTCCTCCGCCACATCAATGAGGGCTGTAGCCTGTCCTCTTCCTATTCCCTTGGTCTCTCTAGTAATGCAGATGGAGCCTCCACCGATTCCTACCTTCACGAAATCTGCTCCACACTGGGCAAGGAAGCGGAAGCCTGCCTTATCCACAACGTTTCCGGCTCCTACCTTCACTTTGTCTCCATATTTCTCACGGATCCAGGACAGAGTCCTTTTCTGCCACTCAGAAAATCCTTCAGAGGAGTCGATGCAGAGAACATCAACGCCTGCCTCCACCAGGGCAGGAACCCTTTCCTCATAGTCACGGGTGTTGATTCCTGCTCCTACAAGATAGCGCTTCTCCTTGTCCAGAAGCTCCATTGGGTTTTCCTTATGGGTGTCATAGTCTTTGCGGAACACAAAGTAGAGAAGCCTGCCTTCGTCATCCACCACAGGGAGGGAGTTCAGCTTGTTGTCCCAGATTATATCGTTGGCTTCCTTCAGTGTTACAGGCCACTTTGCATAAACCAGGCGCTCCAGAGGTGTCATGAAGGAGGAGACAGGAGTGGAGGGATCCATTCTTGAAACTCTATAGTCTCTGCTTCCAACTATTCCAAGAAGCTTTCCATTGCCGCTGCCGTCATCGGTAACTGCAACTGTGGAGTGACCTGTCCTCTCCTTAAGAAGGAGAATATCACGGAGAGTATCTGTAGGTCTTATATTTGAATCGCTTTTGACGAAACCTGCCTTGAAGGCTTTCACTTCCCTGACCATCTTTGCTTCTTCCTCTATGGGCTGGGAACCATAGATGAAGCTGATTCCACCTTCCCTTGCCAGAGCCTGGGCCATCTTTACTCCTGATACTGACTGCATGATTGCAGATACCAAAGGAATATTCAGGGAGATGGGACATTCCTCCTCTCCTTTTCTGAACTTCACCAGAGGTGTCTTTAGCGAGACGTTGGACGGAATGCATGTAGCGTCTGAATATCCTGGGATCAACAGATATTCACTAAATGTATGGGATGGTTCGTTGCAATATGTTGCCATTGGAAGTGCTTCTCCTATTTGGTGTTGCAGAACAATATAGATGAATGATGCAAAAAGGTGAAGAGGTAGTAGGAACTTGTTGCAATTTGCAGAACTTTGCAAAAAGAAAAGGCCCTGAGTTCTGAAACCCAAGGCTAAATCCGATTATCAATGGCCTTTTACCAATCCTTTGGTCTCCAGCCATCCTTCTTCCTTTGCAATAGTTCCTTGTAGATCTCTATAAATGAGAGGGCTACATTTCTTCCATCATATCTTTCTCTTGAGAGATATGCATTATGGGCTTTTTCATCCCTAGTGCCGTCTGTTAGAGCTTTGATCATCGTTGAAGCAAGGTCATCCAAATCATGTGCCTTGAAGAACCAGCCCATGTCCTTTCCGACTATTGCTGTCATGTTAGGCACATCTGCACATACTACAGGGAGACTGGAGCAGAGGGCTTCAATTACAGTCATGGCCTGATTTTCAGTGGTGCTTGCTGTAACGAAGGCTCCTGATGCGTTCAGGATTCTTGATCCGATTATGGTTTCATTGGGGACAAGCCCTGTCATGACAATGGAGTCTGAAAGGTTCTTTTCCTTGATGATGGCTTTCAGTCCATCCTCAGCAGGACCTCCACCGATGCAGATGAGCTTTGCATCCGGAACACTTTCCAGAACCTTTTGGAATGCTTTGAAGATTTCATCCACGGACTTCTCGAATCCCAGTCTTCCTACATAGATGAGAGTCTTCCTTCCAATCCAGTCTGCAGGTATGGACTGAGGATAGGGGACCTTCTCCTTTCTTTCTTCAAACCTGGAAACATCGATTCCGTTGGAGACGAATCTGACGTCCAGATTCGGAATGTGGTCCCTTAGACTCTGACAGGTATGCTCTGCAGGTGCTGTTGCAATCCATACTCTGCGGAAATATGGTTTATAAATGTCATTCCACACTACCTTTGATGCAGGAACCACCAAGGGGTCCACTTTGACCACATATTTTACATATTGAGGTTCATCAATGAGGGTATGATGGGTTGCAAGGACTGGAATATCACACATGGCGGCGACATGGTTCATGAAGCGTCCCAAAAAACCTGGTGTAGTGCCATGGATAATATCTATTCCGATGCTTTTTACAGCTTCTATCAGGCTGTAATAACCTTCTGTAGGAATCTTCATTCCTGGATAAAGTGGTACTGGTAATCCTTTTACGTAATATATATGTATACCGTTTTCGATGGCAGGCTCTGTGAAACCTTTGTTCTCCGGGACAAAGAACCAGACTTCATGACCCAGATCTATCAGATTCCTGGCAAGATTAATGGTGGTTGTCACGACACCATTTCTTTCTGGGTAAAATATTTCTACTACAAATCCAATTTTCATTTATCTTTTTCCTAACTCGAAGCTTTAAGATTCTATAGGCCTTATTGAGTGTTGTAAAGGATATAGACTTGAAGCTATTATCCTAAAAGTACAAAATCCTATGCAAATGTCAAATATTGTATAAGATTCATTAGTATTCTTGTAACATATTTGACTTTCAATCGATAAAGTTACATATCTAATTGTTGTTGTGGAGTTTTTGGTTTGAAACATAGATTAGATAAGTTCAGGATAATTGGTCTCATTTTCCTTCTCGCTTCCTGCTCTTCCACCCATCCCTTTGTTGCAGAGGAGACTTTGGATAAAAGTGTCTCCCTGGAGGAGAAGCTGGAGTACTATGGAGGGAGGGAAATATATGTGGATGAACCGGAAATGTTCTTCAGCGGTGAATCCTGGCTCTCAAAGCTTACAGAAGAAGTCGGGAAGGCTGAAGACTATATCCTTATATATACCTATCTAGGTTCTTCTGTTCCAGGTCTGGAGAATCTCTTTTCTATCCTTGGGGCCAAGGCAGAGGAGGGAGTTGATGTATACGTCGCTGTGGACGGTTCATCGATTCTCGACATGACCGAAACAAAGAAGTATATGACATCCCTTTTTCCTCTTAGGGATAGAGGGATAAAGCTTCTCTACTACTCGCCCATGTCCTTTTCTCACATCATTGAGCCTACGAAGCTTTTTGTAAGGGACCACAGGAAAATGTTTGTCATAGATGGAAAGGTTTCAGCCATCGGCGGCATGAACCTGAACTACATTTCCATTGGAGCTGGAGAGGATAACCAGAGAGACAGCATGTTCCTTTTCCACTCTCCTTCCTTGGCATCCATGCTGGTGGAAAACTTTGTATCCCTATGGAATGAAGGAAGTGTGGAGACCATCAGCCTTTCCGATTTCGCCACCTATAAGGGGGAAGGTGAATATAGGGCCTGGCTTTTCAATGGAAATGTATACAGCAGCGAAACCTCAATCTCCGGAATGTATGGCTCCCTCCTTAATGAGGCTGAAGAATCTGTATTTCTGTGCCCATATCTTCCTACCCTGGACAACAATATGATTGAAGGCGTAAGGCTTGCTGTGGAGAAGGGCGTGGAAGTCTC
>JAEDOD010000002.1 GCA_016302165.1 Sphaerochaetaceae bacterium | reverse complement strand
CAAGTGGCTCTGTGCCATCTGAGTAATAAATGTAGTAATTATCAGCAGCAACACTAAATACACCGTTTCCGATTATGGATACACCCTTTATATTATCAATATCTATTTTCTTGAATGAACTGGAAATGAAGATTTCTTTGAAGGCGTCGAGGGATGCAGCCGGATGCAGCAGGTAAGCATACCAATAGCTACTATCACTCTTCTTCTGGAAGACATAGGTGAAGTGTTCTCCATCAGGAGAGTAGAATGGCTTTGGAATATAGTCGTCAAATGCTCCTGAAAGGGATTCTCCATTCTGGTCATAGTATTTGTCTGTAATGGTGTCGTAGTAGACAAAAGATAAGCCGTCAGCGCTAGCCCATATGGCGTTGGTTGCCTGGACTCCAGTTCCCCTGAAGGAGCTGTATGTCCTGGAAGATACGTCGTAAAGGGCGATGCCGTTATCTGTAGTGACTACATAGTGGTTTCCATTCTTATTGATTATCTGCTTGATTGAATACTCTTCCTTCTTTACAGAATTGGCTGCCATCTGAAAGAGGCCTTCTGTTCCATCGTTACAGGAGACAAACAGGGAAGAGATAAAAAGTATTGAAAGTGCAATTAGTATAAATCTTCTCATTTCATTTTCTCCTTAATGCCTATAGGAAGCGAAGAGGTGGACAGGAATGAAGGTTCCGATTCCTGTCTTCTTTGGATTTGTTGCATAAAGCTCGAAGGTAGCCTTTATTCCTGACTTAATTCCAAAGCCCCAGTTTTCTGTAGGGAAGAATCTGAATCCGATTTCTGCCATAAGAGTAGGACTCATAATGGATTTCTCGTTATAGGTCATATAGCTGAAGCCGGCGCCAAGGGAAATTGGAATTTCAAAGGTTCCCTGGAGAGGAACGTATGAAACCTTGAAGGCCATAGGTACCTGAGTAAAGAGTACACCGTCAGCGCAGTAGTTGAACTGATATCCGATTTCACCGCCTAGGGCAAACTTGCTGGAGGAGAAGACTTCATAGTCGATGGAGCCATATCCCCCTACGTTGATGTGGGTGCCATCCATCCCGATTCCAGTGTTTGTAACAAAGGAAGAGGAACTTTCATCCTTGAAGGATACTGATAGAGGAATGTCGACTCCTGCATTGATCATGAAAATCTGGGAACCGGTATCATAATAGTCTGCAGCAGTGAGAGCCATCATGACTAATAGTGCTATTGTGGCAAAGGCCATAACTTTCTTTTTCATGACTAGATTATAGACGAAAAAACTATTGCTATCAAATTACCCTTTACTGTCATTTCCCAATTCATATATGATTCTTATGAATATGGAACTAGAATGTAAAAGCCTTTCGCTTTCGATTTATGAAAGCCTGAAAGAAGAGACAAAAACTGTTGTAGAAAAAGGATTTAGGGCTCCTGGTCTTGCTGTGATTACAGTTGGGGACGATCCTGCCAGCCATCTTTATGTTAAGACAAAGACCGACAAGGCAGAGATGGTGGGGTATGTGCATTTTCAATATTTCTTAAATGAAGATTCAAGGGAGGAGGAAATCATATCCCTTATAGAGTCTCTAAATGAAAAGGAGGAGGTGGATGGAATACTTGTTCAGCTCCCCCTTCCAAAGCACCTTGATGAAAGGAGAATTCTTAATACAATCAGGGCTGACAAGGATGTGGATGGATTTACTCCCATCAACATGGGCTCCCTTATGATTGGAGAAGATTGCTTTGTTCCTTGTACTCCAAAAGGAATAATCAAGATATTCGAACACTTCAATATTCCTTTGAAGGGAAGAAGAGTTCTGGTCATAGGTAGATCCGATATTGTCGGTAAGCCTTTGGCTGTAGCCTTGATGCAGAAGGGTAGGGATGCCACTGTCACAGTGGCAAACTCCAGCACCAGGGACCTGAAGTCTTTGACTCTCTCTTCAGACATTGTGATTTCTGCTGTGGGTAAGCCATATTTCCTTGACGCCTCCTATTTTAGCCATGGCTCTGTGGTAATTGATGTGGGCATCAACAGAATTTCTGACTCCAGTAGAAAGAGAGGATATAGGACAGTAGGAGACGTTGACCCTTCTGGCCTTGAAGAAAAGGAAATTAGCTATACTCCTGTTCCAGGAGGAGTAGGACTCATGACAGTGGCTGAGCTTATGGAAAACACTATGGTCAGCTATAGGAAGAGAATCAGAAAATGAAGAAATATCTAATTGAAACCTATGGCTGCCAGATGAATGTGGCTGAATCCAATGCAATTGAGCTTCTTCTGAAGGGAAGGGGAATGGAATCTACTGATGAACCTATGGATGCTGATGTGGTCATCATCAACACCTGCTCAGTAAGAAAGACAGCTGAAAACAGGATCTGGGGAAGGCTTGGATTCTATAGTGCTGTAAAGAAGAAGAGATCCCAGGCCCTTATGGTCACCGGATGCATGGCTTCAAGACTGAGAGAGGAGCTGAAGAAGGAGTGTCCCTTCGTTGACTATGTCGTATCCAATGAAGATAAGGCAGAAATACCTGATCTGATCCTTGGAAAGAAGGAAAGTGAGAAGGATTCATACTCATTCCTTTCCTCCCACTACCATGAAGGCGAGTTCTCTTCCTACATTCCTATCATGAATGGGTGCAACAACTTCTGCTCCTACTGCATAGTTCCATATGTAAGGGGAAGGGAAGTTTCACGGGATGTGGAGTCAATTGTGGAGGAGGTGAAGTTCCTGGATAGTAAAGGAGTGAAGGAGATTACTCTTCTTGGCCAGAACGTCAACTCCTACCACTCGGAGTACCAAGGAAAGGAAGTAGGCTTCCCGGAACTATTGGAAATCATTACTCCATACATGAAGAACATCCTTTGGGTCAGGTTCGAGTCTCCGCATCCCAAGGATTTCTCCTCCCGTCTCATATCTGTAATAAGGGATAATCCTAAGGTTGCAAAGCATATCCATCTGCCGATGCAGTCTGGATCCTCAAGGATACTTAAGCTTATGAACAGGCACACCACAAGAGAAGCCTTCATAGAGCTATTGGATAGGATGAGAAGTGAAATCAAGGACCTGACCTTCTCTACAGATGTAATAGTAGGCTTCCCTTCAGAGACAGAGGAAGAGTACTTTGAAACATTATCCATGATGGAGATTATGGGATGCACAGAAGCATTCATGTATTACTTCAATCCTCGAGAAGGAACCAGAGCCTATGATATGGAAGGGCAGCTTGATGAGAAGACTAAGGTCAAAAGACTTGAGCGCCTAATAAATGAGCAGCTTGAAAGGCAGAAGAGAATAAAGACATCAGAGCTTCCTTTTGAAGCCCAAGGTATTGTGACTACCATAAGCCGTGATGACAAGGATAGATACCTGGTACGGACAGAGCATAATGAATATGTGTCCATTGTGCCTCTCACTCCTCATGAAATAGGTGATGTGGTAAAGGTCAGGGCTGAGGAATTGAACGGAAATACATTCCGGGGTGTTGAAATTGAAGAATGATTGGGAAGGCTTTTTCCAGGCAATTAAGAGTTCAGGAAAGACAGTAGTTCTTACAGGAGCAGGAATTTCCACTCTATCCGGAATTCCAGACTTCAGAAGCTCTGACGGCCTCTATTCAAAGGAATATGGCCATATGAGAGTTGAAGATATTCTGGAGATTGATTTCTTCATGAAGCACCCTGAAGTATTCTGGTCATGGGCTAAGGACAATTGGTACAACATGCACTCCTTTCGCCCGAACATTGTCCATAGAGTACTGGTAAAGATGGAAGAGAAGGGACTTCTAAGCGAAGGGATATTTACCCAGAATATCGACGGCCTCCATACTGTGGCAGGAAGCAGAAAGGTTGGGGAGCTCCATGGAACAATCGAGAGAAGCATCTGCACAAAGTGCGGTGAAACCTTCTCTTTTGACTGGACAAAGGATCTTGTGGATAGGGATGTAATTCCCATGTGTCCCCATTGTGGAGGACTCATAAAGCCAGACATAGTCTTCTATGGAGAAGGTCTTGACTATGACCTTCTCACCAGGGCAGACAAAGCCTTCAATTCTCCTTCCCTTACCATAGTCCTGGGCTCTTCCTTGGTAGTTCAGCCAGCTGCATCACTGCCATATAGGGCCAAAAGGACAGGCAGCAGGATTTGTATTGTCAACAGGGACAGAACATACCTTGATGAGTACGCAGACTTCACTTTTTCAGACCTGAAGGAGTGGGGTGAAAGGATGATGGACTTCCTTGAGGACTCCAAGAGTTGAAATATGATTTGATTTGGACTATATTTACCTTACCAAATAAATTGGGGGTGTTTTGGTTTCGACTGGCTTTGCCAAGCCGTAGACTGCGGACCAAGAGCTGACTTGTAAAACCGGCAAAAAAAATTAAATGCTAAGAAAGAAGAAGACTACGAAGTCGAATTCGAAGCAACAGCTCTTGCTGCGTGAGCAGTATTGAGCGGGGATGAGTTGAATTAAGACCCTGGTTCATCCCATCCCTTGACTAGGGGTCTCATCTGTCGGAAATGCATCGGTCCGATGGAAAAATTAAGGTGCTGCCTCAGAAGCGACGCTGGTTCCACTGCCAAGCTCTGAATAAGATTAGAACTGGAACTATGTACCGTAGACGTCTATGGGTGGACTGTCAGGACGGGAGTTCGAGTCTCCCCACCTCCATGACATTTGAATTTTGGTTGCTATTAAAGGGGGATTTATGGCAAACAAAGTTGATGTTCGTATTATTCGTAGTAAGGAAAGCCTAATCTCAGCTCTTGTATCTCTTCTTAAGAATAGAAGTATTGAGGAATTGACCATTTCTGAGCTTTGTGAAAAGGCTGATGTCAATAGAAATACCTTCTATTCCCATTACTCAGATATCAATGATCTCTTCGATGAACTTAAGGGAAAGTATATGGAAAACTTCATCATCCAGATGAAGAATAACCAGGAAGAGGGAAGAAGCAAAAAGGAAAGCTTCACATCCATCCTTGAGACAATCAAGATCAATAGAGAGACATCATCTGTGATTCTCCATTCTTCTGATGGTTGCCAGTTTCTGAAGACTCTCTTCTCCTTGAGTTTCCAGCAATATAGTTCCTCCACAGACAAGTCCTACACTAACTATGAAGTAGCCTTCGTCAATGGTGGAATCTCAAACATCATAATGGAGTGGGAGAACAGAGGATATGCTGAAACTCCTCAGGTCATTTCTGAGAAGATAATGGAGATCCTTGCCCGTTTCCTCTGATCAATACTTGTTAAGTTCCCTGATTTCACGTCTGGCATCTATCTTGGCATCACGCTCCTTGATTGCCTCTTTCTTGTCGTGGACGTTCTTTCCTCTTGCAAGGGCTATCTTCATCTTTACCAGATTTCCTTTCAGATAGATTTCAAGAGGTACGATTGTCAGGCCCTTTTCATTGACCTTTCTCTGGAACTTCTTTATCTCCTGCCTGTGGGCAAGGAGAGTCCTCTTTCTGTCAGCCTTATGGTTGAATATATTTCCATGGGTATAGGGCTGGATCAGAAAGCCTATCAGCGTAAGCTGAAGATCCTTGGCTGTGATGTAGCTGTCTGAGAAGGAGCACTTTCCTTCCCTGACACTTTTCACTTCAGTCCCCTGCAGTGACATGCCGCACTCCAGCTCCTCGATGATTTCGTAGTTGAAATATGCTTTCTTGTTTTTCTGTATCAGTTTAAAGTTCTTGTCTTCACTCATATTTTGCCAACCTGAGACCTAGATAGTCGCTACAGAAGCTTCTGTCCATTACGCCAACGCTGTGGATGTCTACACTGTTAGGATCGTTGACGTAGGAGCCTCCCTTGACGATTATGTCACAATAACCAAATTCCTTTTCAATTTCCAGGAGAAGAGAGTAATCTGATACTCTGGAAAGAGGAATATATGGAGTGGATGTGAATTCCCAGAGCTGACCAGCCATGGCTGTTGGTGTGCTTGGGTTGTTCTCCACATAGACAAGGCTAGTTACATAAGCCTTGTCTTCAGCGCTACGCGCAGCCAATGTCCATTCTGCTTCAGTAGGGATATGGTATTCAACTCCATCCTTCTCTGACTTCCATTCCACGTAGGCAGCAGCGCTGTAGTAGCTGATATTCCTGATAGGCCTGATGGAATTGATGTATGGAGAAAGATTTATTCCCTTCAGGTAGTTTGAATCCACAAGACCCATGGAAACAAGTTCATCCCTGTTTGAAGCGGACCACATGGGATTCTCTTCAACAAAGAGTGCCCAGTCATGCTCAGTTACAGCGTTCCGGGCAATTGAGAAGGATGGAACCTGAATAAGAATCGGTGCTTCCTTGGCCCCATTGATATTCAAATCACCACTTCTTCCCATGACCACAGTTGAGGAAGGGTAGGAGAAGAAATCTCCGTTTTCCCTTGGCATTGTCACATCTCCTTCCTTTAGGCCATAGAGTCTTTCGCTTTTTCCGCTAAAGATGGATGAAAGAATACTTTCCAGTTTCTCCACGCTATCATCAAGAAATACTATAGAGCTGCCCTCAAGTATCTCTCTTCCCCTAAGGTAATCCTCATAGAGCTCCTCTGTAGTAACATGGGAGGCTCCAAAGAGCCACAGACTGGTGATGTCTTTCACTCCGGATAGGACCATGTTGTTTGCAAAGGTCTCATAGATGGGAGGAACATGGAAGGAAGAACCATGTTCAAGGACAGCTGAATAGGAGGCGAGATCCCTGACGAATGCTTTCTCTGCTGCAGCCACAAATTCTTCGCTGAAGGAGGAGTCGGAGGTTATAGAAGTCTTTCTATGGGAGAATAAGGTGAAGAAGAGCTGACGCTTAAGTTCCACTTCTTTTCTTCCATACTCCACTCCTTCATAGAAGAAGGTGTAGGTGTGGGGTCCTGAAGTTGTCTTGTAGACTCCATCGTTACCGGAGCCAAGATATATTCCGTCTTCATATACTCCTGAGCCCATTACTGCTTCATTGAACGTGACATATGACACATTACTTGTGAGGCCTGGCAAAAGAAAGAGGAGGAATGATAGAAGAAGGATAGCTAGAAAGAAAATTGCTAGGATATATATACCTGGACGTATGCCATGATAGCTCTTGAGAGTAACAGGCTCTACTTCAGGAAGCTGAGGTTTCTTGAACATAAGACTAAGGTAAACATACCAAAGTCTCTTGTCAATTAAGAGAGTGTGATGTAAGTTTTCTTCATGGACAAATTCCTTACTTGGGTTGAAAGGACCACAGAAAAGAGACTGACTCTGAGAAAAGCCAGAAGAGCATATGCCAAGAACAAGAAGAGGACCTTCCTCTCTGAAGCTCTGGAATGGCTGGATGCCCTGGTCTTTGGTGTGTTCTGGGTTCTTATCCTTAACCAGTTCCTTTTCCAGCTGTTCCTTATTCCTTCTCCCTCCATGGAGAATACTCTGCTGGTGAAGGATAGGGTTGTGGTGTTCAAGGACCAGTACGGAGTTGAAGTCTATCCAGCAGGACCTAAGGTGTTGGATGATAATAGAAGAGTGCAGAGGGATGATATAATCACTTTCTACAATCCTGAATACGATTCCAAGGGTCCCTTCTTCGATATTCTCTCCCAGGTTATCTACATGGGAACCTTGTCCTTGGTGAATATTGACAGGAATGAGGATGGTACTCCAGCTGAAAGGCTGTATGTAAAAAGAGCTGCAGCCCTTGGAGGCGATAGCGTCAGATTTGTGGATGGCAATGTGGAGATAAAAGCTTCAGGCATGGGAGAGTGGATGGAAGAGGATGAGTTCAGGACCCTTAACGGTCTGTCCTCCGGTCCACATAGGCTGGTTGAAGAGGAATATTACCCAGGACTGAAGGCCGCCGCCAGAATGACAGCCCTCAGTGAAGCTGGAATCGCCCTTCCTTCCTATCTCCAGGAAGACTATAAGATTATCAGGGGAACAAACTGGGACTACAAGTTTGATCTCTATGAATACAATAGGGAATACGCAAAGACCCAGTGCGAAATAGATCCTACATCACTTTCCGCCAGGTCCTCCTATTCTGTCTATGACTCCGGCATCTATGTTCCTTATAGCTACGTTCTTCCTCTTGGCGACAATAGGGACAACTCCCAGGATGGCAGATATTTCGGTCCTGTAAGCGAAAGTGACGTGAACGGAAGAGTGGTAGCCAGATTCTGGCCCTTTGGAAGAATCGGCATCCTTACCGAGGAGTAGTAGTGAAAGGCTATATATCATCCCTTCCTGTTTCCCTATATATCCATATTCCTTTCTGCGTAAGAAAATGTGACTACTGCGCCTTCTATTCCAGGCCTGGAAAGGAGGAAGAGATAGAGAAATACTTCTCTCTCCTATTATGGCAACTGGAAGAGATCAAGAAGGAGGTGAAGGCTCCTTTCCATACTGTCTACATAGGTGGAGGAAACCCTGGACTTTTGGGCTGGAAGAGAATTGGTAAGATCCTTGTTTCAGCCTTCCAGTATGGTAGGCCAAAGGAAGTGAGCATTGAGTGCAATCCTGAGAACCTGGATGAAGATGTGGTTTCTCTCAGCGGGCTTGTGGACAGAATAAGCATAGGAATACAGAGTCTTGATGATGAGGTGCTGAAGACCTTGGGACGCAGACTGGACAGGAAGACAAACCTTAGGGCCCTGGAGCTTCTTTCCCGTCTTCCCTTCAGATGGAACGCAGATATCATTACGGCAATTCCTGGTGAAAGTGTTGAGACGACTCTCAGCGATATCCGTGAGATTTCCTCCTTTGGACCAGGTCACATTTCATTCTATGCCTTGACCTTCGAGGAGGGGACTCCCATTCTTTCCCGTCTCTCTCCAATAGGAGAGGAGAAGGAAGTTGAATTCCTTATGGAGGGATGGAAGCTACTTGAGGATCTTGGCTACAGACACTATGAAGTATCCAATTTTGCAAAGAAGGGAGAGGAGTGCCTCCACAATAAAGTCTATTGGAATCTTGGCCAATATATAGGCTTGGGACCCAGCGCTGAAAGTGCCCTAGGCTACAGTGAAATGGTAAGCATGAGAAATAGGGAAAGTATTGAGGAATATCTCTCTTCCCCTGACTTTGACTGCGAAAACCTTTCCATTGAGGAGACAGAAGAGGCTTATCTCCTTACATCTCTCAGAACCAGTGATGGAATCGACAAAAGGGAGTATCTTACCCGTTTTGGTAAGGATTTCGACTCCCAGTACTTCCCCCGTCTCTCCTTAATTCCTGAAGACTCCTTCATTAATGACAAAGAAAGCTTTAGAGTCACGGAAAAAGGCCTGCTTACTTTGGATTCCATAATACTTTCCCTCTCTTTGGCCATATAAAAATTCAGATAAGAGGATTGACTGTAAAACTATCACTGTGATACTTTCATAGGGTAATCCAAATATATCGAGGTATATACATGTCTGGCCACAGCAAATGGGCAACTATCAAGCACAAGAAAGGTATCGCAGACGCTAAGCGCGGACAGGCCTTCACAAAGCTTATCAAGGAAATCACTGTCTGTGCAAAGATGGGCGGCCCGGATCCTGAATCCAACGCACGTCTCAGAACAGCAATCCTTAAGGCAAGAGCAGAAAACATGCCTAAGGACAACATCGAAAGAGCAATCAAGAAAGGTAGCGGAGAGCTTGGTGCTTCCACTTTCTATGAACTCACATACGAAGGATATGCTCCAGGCGGAGTCGCAATCATCATCGATACTCTTACAGATAACAAGAACAGGACAGCTTCCGATGTAAGGTCCACACTTACTAAGCTTGGTGGATCTCTTGGAGCAACAGGCTGCGTAAGCTACATGTTCCAGACCAAGGGTATCATCACTTATTCCACAGAGAAGTATACAGAAGACCAGATCTTCGAGGTTGCTCTTGAGAATGGTGCAGAGGATGTCTCTACAACTGATGATGTCATCGAAGTCACAACAACACCTTCTGACTTCGCAACTGTCCTTGAAGCTATGCAGGCTGCTGGCTTCGAACAGGAGAGCGCTGACGTCCAGAAGATTGCAGACCAGACAGTTTCTCTCGATGCAGAGAAGGCTGCCAAGGTCATGAAGATCGTTGAGAGACTTGAGGAACTGGATGATGTCCAGCAGGTTTCCACAAATCTGGATCTTCCAGATGATTTCGATCTTGAGGACTGATCATTGATTATTCTTGGAGTAGATCCAGGTCTAGCAAATACAGGCTGGGGTGTCATTTCCTATGATGGAAAGACCCTCCGGCCTGTTTCTTATGGAGTAATCCAGACAGAAAGCAAGGAAGGCGAGGTAAGAAGAATCTTCACCATTGCTGAAGATATCGGCACCATTGCTGAAAAGTATGGTGTAGACACAGCCAGCATCGAGGATATCTATTTCAACCAGAACATATCCACAGCAATCCCTGTAGCCAAGGTTATCGGTGCCATAGTCCATAAGCTTACATCCATGTCCATTGACTGCCATATCTATAATCCAAGGGAAATAAAGCTGGGAGTGGTCGGAATCGGTAATGCTGACAAGAACCAGGTCCAGGATATGGTGAAGAGAATTCTAAGGCTTAAGGAAATACCAAGGCCTGACCATGCGGCGGATGCCCTGGCTGACTGCATATGCCATGTAACCCATAATTCCACTAAATTCCAGTGAATTGTAGTTTTTCATATGCTTTTGGGTTATTCTTATCCATATGATAAATGCCATTAGAGGAAAGTGCCTTTCCATATCAGATAATTCCATTGTCGTACTCACCGAAGGTGGTATAGAGTTCACCCTTGAGTGTTCATTGAAGACCACAGATAAGTTCAGGTCCCTCTCCCCGGAGGAGAAGACCCACGTTAGGGTTTTTTCAATTCTCAACCATAGGGAAGATGCCATGACTCTTTTCGGTTTCTATGACGAAAAGGAGAGATTCTGCTTCACTGAGCTTCAGACAGTGCCGGGAATAGGGCCTAAGGGAGCCTTGAAGATCCTGGGTGGAATAACTGTTGACGACCTGGTCCTTGCTCTGGATACCCAGGACGTAAAGAAGCTTTCAAAGGTTCCAGGTCTTGGAGCCAAGACGGCCCAGAAGCTTATTCTCCAGCTAAGGAATGTACTTGTATTCGACAGCGAGGAGGAGAAGGTGGATGGCGGTCAGAACGGAAAGACAGCCGTAAGGTTTTCAGACTTCATATCTTCCTTCACAGAAATGGGATATGACAGAAAAAGCGTCATAAAGGCCATAGATGAAGTCTTGGGGGAAAACTCAGAGAAATACAAGTCAATGGACGACAGGAATATTGAAAAGGTCATCTTCACCCATGTTCTCAGGAGGCTAAATTGATCATTGATAAATCAGACGAACTCGAAATCTTCTTGGACGAACCAATGGACAGAACAGTGGAGCCCAGCTTCATAGACACTGAAGATGTACAGGAGAATATCCTTCGTCCAAAATATCTTTCAGACTTCCAGGGACAGGATGAGCTGAAGGAGAACCTTAAGATATATATCGATGCCGCCAAGAATAGGGGAGAAGCCCTGGACCATATATTCCTTCAGGGGCCTCCTGGTCTGGGAAAGACCACACTTGCTTCCATCATAGCCAATGAAATGGGAGCAGACATCAAGCTCACCAGCGCTACAGCCTTGGATAAGCCTAAGGACCTGGTGGGTATCCTTACCAACCTTTCCAAGGGAAGCATACTTTTTATTGATGAGATCCATGGACTTAAGAAATCCATGGAGGAGACACTGTATGTGGCAATGGAAGACTACAAGATAGACTGGGTCATTGGACAGGGACCTGCAGCAAGGACCATGAAGATTGATCTGGAGCCCTTTACCCTCATCGGTGCCACCACCCGTACCGGTGCTGTTTCCAAGCCTCTTGAGAACAGGTTCGGTATTCCTGTAAAGATTGACCTGTATTCACCTGAGGAGCTGTCGCTGATCATAAAGAGAAGCTCCAGGATTCTTAATACAAAGATTACTGATGATGCTGTGTCTGCAATTGCCAGATGCTCCAGAGGAACTCCCCGTATTGCAAACAGAATACTGAGACGTGTCAGGGATATAGCTGAAGTGAAGGGCAATGGAACCATAACCAGGGAGATGGCCGGTCTGGGACTGGAGAAGCTTGGCATCGATGGATATGGCTTGGATAAGACAGACAGGGAGATTCTCAGAGTCATCATAGACATATATAATGGAGGACCTGTAGGCCTGGAGGCTCTCGCTGCATCCATCAATGATTCTTCAGATACAATTGAAGTATATTATGAGCCCTATCTCATGAGACAGGGATATCTGAAGAGAACCACCAGAGGCCGCTGTGTCACCCAGAAGGCCTATGAAGTTCTGGGAAAGAAGGATAGATATGCTGACCAAGGATTTTTACTTTGATCTTCCTGAGGCCCTGATAGCCCAGGAGCCAGGAGAAAGAAGAGGAGAAGATAGACTTTTAGTTCTGGACAAGGACACAGGAATATGGGAAGACAGGATGATGAGAGACTTCCCATCCCTTCTTGACTCCAACTCTGTGTTGGTGGTCAACAACTCCAAGGTCAGGAAGGCCAGAACCTATGCTGAGGCCCTGGAGACAGGTGGCGTAGTGGAATTCCTATTTCTTGGACGTAATGCTGACGGATCCTGGAAAGCCATGGTCACCAAGTCTAAGAGACAGAAGAAGGGCAAGAGATTCCTCTGGAAGGATAAGGCTAATATGCCCTACGTTGAGGGGGCTATAGAGGAAGAGAACAGTGATGGAACGAAGAATGTAAGATTCAGTTTCGATATTACTGAGGATTTCTTCCTTTCCTGCGGACATGTACCGCTTCCTCCATATATCAAGAGAGACGACAATTGGCAGGATGAATCAAGGTATCAGACAGTGTATGCCAAGAAGGAGGGCAGTGTTGCAGCCCCTACAGCTGGGCTCCACTTCACACCAGAGCTTCTCGATGAAGTGAGAAGCAAGGGAATTCCTGTATATGAAGTTACTCTCCATGTGGGAGCAGGAACCTTCTTGCCTGTCAGGACAGAATCACTTGAAGACCACCATATGCATACTGAAAGCTTTGAAATCTCTGAAGAAACAGCCAAAGCCCTCAATGAGGCAAAGGCTGAAGGAAAGAAAATCATTGCTGTAGGCACCACTTCCATCAGGACTCTGGAAAGTGCTTCTGATGAAAATGGAAGGCTGGTCACACTTAAGGGAGACACAGGGATCTTCATCTATCCTGGATATCGGTTTAAGTTTGTGGATGAGCTTCTCACAAACTTCCATACTCCAGAGTCCACACTTCTGATGCTTGTTTCAGCCTTGGCTGGAAGAGAGAATATCCTTAAAGCCTATGGCCATGCTGTAGAAGAGAAATATCATTTCTACTCCTACGGGGACGCAATGTTCATCAGAAGCCATTCTCTTTAAGCCAAAGCCAGATTTCCTCTTCTATCTCCTCTATGGATTTTTCTCCATTGACTATGAGAAGCTTTACTCCTTCAGGAAGATTCTCCAGCTGCTTCAGGTAGCCGGTCCTGACACGGGAGAGAAAATCCTGTTTTTCAAAGATCTCCTTTTCACTGCCTCTTCTTTCTATTCTGTCCATGCAGACGGAGGGGAGAGTGTCTATGAATATGAGATATCGGGGATGGGGAAAACGGGAGTTTATGTTCTCTACAAAGCCCATATCACACTGCACCCCCTGGTAGGCGATGGAAGAATAGAAGTATCTATCGGAAATGACGATCCTGTTTTCCTTGACCTGTCTGAGAATTCCATATTCCTCATTGTAGAGATGGTCATCCCTATCAGAGGAGAAGAGTAGGGCCAGGGCCTCAGGAGTAGTGGATATCTTTTTCTGAAGAACCTGTCTCACCACCTTTCCGATAGGGTTGTCAGTAGGTTCATGGGTAAGGAAGACTTCTCTTCCTTCCTTTTGGAATTTTTCTCCAATCAGTCTGGCCTGGGTGGTTGTACCTGCTCCATCTAGACCTTCAATGATTATTGTGTTCTCAATATACATTTTTTCTCCATTTATCAGACAACAAAAAAATGTTAGATTATTATGGGCGGACTGTAAATCCAGAGTTGAGGTTGAAGATTTGAAATTTCATAGTGACGTTAAGACTATAATCATTTCTTTTCTAGTACTGCTGTTGTTTGTACTGACTTCAGTCTTCATTATCTCTGAGCTTAATCTTACTTCTCCCACTCTCATAATCACCAGCAGGATTTTCAATGGATATAGGGATCTTGACAGCGATATATCAGTTGAATTCTCCTCCATGGAAAGAAACTTCCGGGATAGGGTACGGTTTAATGAAGTATCGGTGGGATATAAAGGTGAGAAGATTGCAGAGTTCGAGAGCCTGGAAGTAAAGATAGGCCTTCTGCAGATTGTACAATATCTTTTTACAGGAAAGACAGTTCCCACTGTTGCTGCTGAAAATGGAAATGTTACTGTGCCTTCCTCTCTCCTCTCTTCCTTTGAAAAAGGAGATGAAGGGTCTGGAGAAGGTAAGGACCTGTCATCCCTTGATAGATTTCCATTCATTCTGAAGCTTTCCAACTTTTCCCTATCTCTCTTTGACTCAGTTGTCGTCAACGACATTTCTATGTCTCTCGACTTCAGGGGAATGGAGAACATAAAGGCAGAAGTTGAAATACCTCTCCTTTCTGCGTCCTATGAAGAATACAGTCTGGATTTCAATGGAGTTAGGGCTGAAGCTGTCATCGACAAGGATTATAAGGTATCCCTATCCTCAGAAGAAGTACACTTATCGGAGGAAAAGGAGATAGCTACCCTTTCTTCCCTTTTCTTCTCCCTTGATTTCTCCTCCCTCTCCTCAATTAAGGAGGGAGTGGCCAGGGGCAAAGTGGATTCCTTCACATTTGACTATGAAGGAATCAAGGGTGACGGAAAGATTACATTGGAAAAGAGCAACAGTATTTCTACTTTGACTCTTGGGGATATTTCAATTGAGAGAGGAGAAGATAAGGCATATTGCCCGGAAATTCTCATTTCTACCTCAGACTTCAGTTCTTTCCAGGGAAGGATAGGGGAACTTAAGGCTGACATCCTCTCTTATCCAATTGTTGTAGAGGGTCTTTCCATCCCAAACTTCTCCCTTGCTGATAAGAAGGGTGAATTGTCATTATCCTCCCTCTATATCGGTAAACTGGAAGAGATAAGCGCCAATCAGATTTCTTCTGTCTCACTTAAGGATGTATCTATAGAGCTTGAGGAGGGGGAGAAGAGGGCCGTAAGCGTCAGTGTCCAGAGTTACCTGGAACCTACTTCTCCACTTCTTAGTGCCATGGAGCTGGGAATCAAGGGCTCACTGATATTCGATGGAACTGATATTGAGTCCTATTCGCTTTCCACATCCAACCTGTATCTGGGATATGGAGAGAGATATCCTAATTCCCTTTCCCTCAATGGAGACAAGGAAGGTGCAGAACTTCTTCTGACCTATGGGGAATCAAGAGCCGAGCTATCATGTAGTTTCCCTGAAAGAAGGCTGAAGGGATCCATTGGAACAGATAAATACCTTGTTTCCCATATTCTTCCCTTTATAGATGAAACTGTCTCACTATCCTCATTCTTCCCAGCTGGCTCCACCTTCGTTGGAGCTATGGACTTTGACCTTCAGCTTTCTGAAAATGCAGCTATACCGATTGTGGGAAGACTGGACTATGACCTGGCCTTCGACAAGGTAACAGCCTTTGGCCTTGAAAGCGCCTTAAGGGCAGAGGGAAGCCTTTCTTTAAAAGAGGAAGGCATCCACCTATATCCACTGAAACTGGATTCAGACTATTTCACTCTCTCTGTGGACTGTAGTCTTGACTATCACTATCTTCTTCCTTCCTTCTCCTTCCTTCTTACAGGGAAGGATGGCAAGGAGATAGCAAATGGAGATCTGTCTCTCCTGGATGGCCACAACTATAGCTACTACATTGGTGTACCAATAGTGGAAGAAACCTTCATGAGTGGAGGTATCTCATTCTTTGACAATGAGTTCCATGGCACCAATAAGCTGGTCACCTTTGGTGTGGAGAGACCTTTTGACTTCGTCTTCAACAATAATGACAGGACGCTGGATCTCAATAGCTCAAAGCTTAAGGTTTTCCTTAGTCTCTCTGAAGGCATCAAGGGTTCCCTTGCCATGACAGGATTGGATCTTGTAAGGGATGGTAAAGGTATTCCTATGACTGTTGACTCCTCCATATCCTTTGCCGTCACCAATGATGGAAACTGGGAAATCAAGGGAGATGAAGTGGAGCTTTCCTATCTATGGTTCATTCCATCCTCTCCTTCTGTGGGCATGAAAATAGAGGGTGAAAATGGATCTTTAAGAGTGAAGGACATAGAGATAAGGGAGGAGGATGAGACTCTTCTCAGCGGTAAGGCAGACTTTGATCTTGCTTCCCGGGCCTTTACCATGGCTCTAGATAACAGGGATGGTAGCGGAGACATAATTCTTTCCTTCTTCAAGGATGACCAGTACTCGGGATTGGTACGGGCCAGAAACATCAGGGCTGAGGCCTTCGGTCTCTCCGATATGTACTGCAACATCAATCTTACAGGAAGAGCCTCCAGGCTGGAGGACATCTCTCTGGAAGGTGTACTGGAAGTGTTGAGCAACGACAGCGTCAATGATGAAAGGAAGATGACAGCCCAGATTGTATTGAATAGCGGTTCCCTCCTCCTTGATGACATCATCTATTCCAATAGCGGTGTAGAGGTCTCAGTTGACAAAATCTTCTGGTCCAGTACCGAAGGGACTCTGGACCTTGAGAAGGGTAGGCTCTTCATGAAAGGAACCCATGATGACAGGGATTACCCTATCTCTGCTGAATTCTCCTTCCATGCTTCCATGGATAATAATGACAACATTTACAACTCTGTCTACAACACTATCCGAGACGGAGGCGAAGGAATCACCTTTAACTTTAATCTGGACTACTGTGACTTGGATAACTCCAAGATCTACATACCAAGTAAGAACGCCAGCGGATATTTCAGTGACAGAAAGATTTATTTCACTGGAGATATGATTCAAGGTGAAATGAACGTGGATGACCTGACCTTTGACTTGAAGCTTGATGCAATGCCTCTCATCAAGACTTCCCTGAAGGGTAAACTGAAGGGAGGAATTGAGGCTAACGCAGAAATCGAAGGCTTCAACATGTATCTGATCAATATGTTCCTTGTCAAGCCAGTACTGGTCTTCAATGATGACTATGTAATGGGAAGCGCAGGAATCAAGGAGGAGGATGGAAACTACATCCTTAACGGAAACCTTTGGGCAGAGGACCTGAGCTTCACCATATTCTGGGCTCCTGACCAGTTCATAACAATGCATAACCCCAGGTTCGATATATGGGACAATGACCTTATTTCATCTGTATCCAAGGCTACAGTGCTGGATTATAAAGACTACACCAGAAAGACAATTGACATCTATGCAGGTATACGGCTTACTTCAGGACTTAGCATTGAAGGCTATGTGGCAGAGATGTGGATGGATGAAAACAACCCTATCAGAGTCAGAATACCTCTTCCTCATCTGAACATTGACATCCTGGGCTATGGTACTGGCCACTACTACATGGATACCCATGAAGGGGAGCCAATGAACAACAATGGAGAGCTTTATCTCAGCGATACGGTCCTTTCCATTGGAATGAATCCATATCCCGAGTGGTATAAGCTTAGTGGTGGCACTAACCTTGACCTTAGGCTTTTCTTTGAGAGAAACAACAGAATCGTCTATCCAGCCCAGGGAGACCCCATAATCTCCATAACACTGGATGAAGACAGCAATGTATACGCATATCTGAAGAATGGTGATATGTCTGTTACAGGTGATATCGATATCCGTGGTGGTGAAGTCTTCTATTTCCAGAAGTACTTCTATATTACAGAAGGAAATATATCCTTCCCTGACCCCACAAGGCTTGACCCTGTGATCAACCTTCGTGCAACCTTGAGGGATTATGACAGTGAAAGTAATAGGGTAGAGATATACCTTGTTCTCAAGGACAATACCTTTGAGAACATCTCACCCACATTGGAAAGCTCTCCAGCCAAGGACCTGAATGAAATCATGGACATTCTCGGCCAGTCCATACTTCCATCCTCAACCTATGGAACTGTCAGCGTAGGAAGCGTTACATCCCTTGTAACCGGCGGCCTGGATATTCTTGGGCGTCTGGGAATCGTAACTGCAGAAAGCCCGATCTCCGACCTTTCCTCATCCTTGAAGCTGTTCTTTGGTGTAGACTCCTTCTCCATCCATTCCAACATTGTCAACAACATATTGTCTGACACAATATCCTCATCCCTTTCAGACTACAGCAGCAACTATTCTCCTATGGCCAGGTTCCTGGATGGAACAACCCTTAATGTAGGAAAGTATCTGTCATCCTCCTTCTATCTTCAGGGCATGATCCATCTGACAGCCAACAACAATGCAAAGGATAAATATACTTTCATTTCCGATGATCTTGTTCTGGACACTGAGTTCAGCCTTGACTGGATGAATCCTGCCTTCAAGATTACCTTCACCACATCTCCTTCCTATTTCTCACTCTATTCAGTGATGGACACCTTCAAATTCTCCATATCAAAGACCATAAACTGGTAATTCACACAATTCACATATTCCTTAAAGGTTTCATGGAAAATAATTATTTATCTAAAAAAGAATAATCTAATTTCTGTTGAATCAGGTACATAAGTTTTCCATTTGAGCCTTTAGATTATTTCTGCTATACTTCCCTTGAGGTTTCTAATGGACATATTCAAGAAAATTGTTGTTTTGACTCTCATTCTGCTCTCACTTTCCGCCATCTATGCCGAAGACGGCAACTGGTATGAAGGCGAGACCATTACAGATATCACATTTACAGGACTTGTCAACGTAAAGGATAAGACAGCAAAGTCTGTTGTCTCAGAGTATGTAGGCCAGCCTTTTACAGATGAGCTTTTTACTGAACTTGATGCCTCTCTCTATGGTCAGAGCTGGCTGGAATGGATGATAGTGGACGCTGTAAAGGATGAGACCACCGGTGGCCTGGTGCTCAATATTACTGTCAGCGAGAATCCTATGATTTCTGAAGTGAAGATCATTGGAAACAACAAGGTCGGAACCTCCTCTCTTATGGAGGCCCAGGGACTCGCCAAGGGTTCATTCTTCTCCTCCAACAACATCAATGCCAATGCCTCTCTCCTCAAGGATTACTACCTTACAAGAGGATATAGGGACGTTAATGTGGAAGCCACTGTCAATGATAAGGATGACAACACTGTCATAGTTGTATACACAATTGAGGAGGGAAGACAGTACAAGGTCAGGTCAGTGCTTTTCGAAGGCATTGAGGGAGTTACAAGGGAGGAGCTGAAGAAGCTTCTCACTACAAAAGAGAAGAGCTTCTTCGACAGCGGCAACTTCCAGGAGGCCAATATAGACAAGGACGTGGCTGCAATTGTGGAGTATTACACAACCAAGGGTTATCCTGATGCAAAGGTTGTTTCTTCAGATGTTGTTCCTCTTGATGAGGAATCTACTGAGAGCACCAGGTATATCAATATAGTATATGTGATTGAAGAGGGATCCCTGTGGACAATTGGAGATATTTCCTTCTCAGGCAACGAAATCTTCTCTGACGAAGAAATCCAGTCTCTCATTACTGTCAATCCTGGTGACAGATATGACAGCAAGTCCCTGACTTCTGTCTTTGAGGCCATTGCTTCACTCTATTATGATAACGGCTACGTATATTCCAACATCATTCCTCAGATAACCAGGGAGAATGACAATAAGGTTTCCATCAACCTTATCATTGTCGAAGGAACCCAGGCCAAGGTTGAGGAAATAAGGATCAACGGTCTTACAAAGACCAAGCCTTATGTACTGGAACGTGAAATGGCCGTCAAGGTAGGGGATGTATTCTCCAGATCAGCCTTCATCCAGTCACAGCAGAATATGTACAACACATCTCTATTGAAGAACATATCTGCAGCCCTTTATCCAGGAAAGACAGAGGATGGCGTCATCTGTGAATTCAATGTGGAGGAAGGAAACCAGATGGAGCTTCAGTTCGGAGCTACCTTCGGGGCAACAGAGATCAACGGCTTCCCTGTTTCAGGCTTCCTTTCCCTGACCAACAACAACCTTGGAGGAACAGGTAGGGCTCTTAGCATCTCCACAGAGCTGAGCCCCTCCAAGCAGTCCATGTCTGTATCCCTTTCCGACAAGTGGACAGGAAACAAGAGATGGGCTAACGGCATAAGCCTCAGCTTCGAGCGTAGTGTCAGGACAGGAGTGCTTCAGAAGGGTATAGGATCCGATTTCTATGATGGTAGAGACTCCCTTAAGGAAACCTATCCTCTTGGATATAGCAATGCCTTTGAATGGTACTATACCAATTCCATGAAATATCCAGGAAATGCATATCTCATGAACTATGACTATTACTCATTCAATCTGGGATATAACACTGGATATACATGGGTCTTCGCCCCTGGTTCCCTTTCTGTCAGTGGCGGTGCATCAGTGGGTCTCAACCATGCCGAATATGACAACACCAAGTATACTCCATACGAAAAGCTTATCAGCCAGTATAACGACGGCTGGCAGTTATCCAACAAGATCTACGGATCCCTTACCTGGGATGGCAGAAACTATGTTTCAGCAATTCCTTATGGTTACGTGCTTTCCGCTTCCTTGACCTATGCTGGAGGTGCCCTTGGTGGTCTTTCCAACTACAATAAGATCTCCCTTTCCGGCAGCGTCTACAGATCTGTATTCCAGTTCGGTGGAAACGACGGAGAAAAGAAGAAGAACATTATCCTTGGCCTTTCCAGTGAAGTAGACTTCATGCTTCCTCAGTATTGGCTCTATGGAGACAGGACCGGCTGGCAGGATCCAAAGATGGGAGCAACAAAGTATGAAATGCTCTACATCGATGGCATGAATATCGGTAGAGGCTTCAGCGTAGTATATGACCAGGCCTTCCTCTGGAATAACCAGATTGACCTGACCTATCCACTAGCAGAAGATGTTCTCTCCGTGGAGGCCTTTGCTTCAGCTACTGGTGTACATTCAGACCTGGCTAGCCTCAACGGCCTATCATCCATCAACTGGTACATGGCAGGAGGTGTGGGCCTTAAGATGGAAATCCCAGGATTTCCTCTTGGACTTTATCTGGTCAAGAATGCTACAATCAAGGATGGAGAAGGCTGGAAGTGGCAGAATGGAGCCCTGTTCTCAAATAAGAGTGAAGGTTCAGGCTTAAGTCTTGTTCTTGCCATTACAACCAGTATCTATTGATATGGAAGAAGTTGATTTTAAGGAAATGACGCCTATGGTGCGTCAGTATTTTGAGATCAAGAAAGAGCATCAGGACAAGGTGCTCTTTTTTCGCTTGGGTGACTTCTATGAGATGTTCAATGAGGATGCAGAGAAGGTATCCAAGCTTTTGAATCTTACTTTGACCCATCGTGGCCAGATGCCTATGTGCGGCATACCTTACCATGCTGCAAAGAATTACCTGAAGCGTCTACTTGACTATGGTATAAAGGTGGCCCTCTGTGAGCAGTTTATGGATCCAGAGGATAAGAGTAAGCTGGCAAGGAGGGAAGTTACACAGGTCTTTACCCCAGCCACAGTTGTGGATGATGAATACCTGGACAGTTTCACCTCATCCTTTGTGCTGGCAGTCAATCTCCATAAGAAGGGAATTGACCTGTCCTGGGCTGATATCTCCACAGGAGAGTTCTATATCAGGTCCCTTCCCTTGGAGAAGGATTTCTCAAAGCTGGAGTCTGTCCTCTATGAAATATCGCCGAAGGAAATATTGGTTCCAGACGATATCTACTTTGGAGAAAAGGGATTCCGTCTTGTAATCGATAACCAGAGTGCCATTGTCTCAAAGCTTCCTATGTGGTATTTCTCCCTTAAGGAAGGAAGAAAGGAGACAGAGAAGCAGTTTTCCCAAAGCGCATTAAGGCTTATGGGAATCGAAGAAAAGGATCCTGTTCTTGCTCCCATTGGTGCCCTCCTTGGATACCTAGGGGATACAGCCAAGACAGAGCTTCCTCAGCTTAGGGCCATTGAACGCATTGACGATGAAAGATTTCTTTCCCTTAATTCCAGTGCCATCAAGAACCTGGAAATCCTATCTTCCATGACAGATGGAAACAGGAAGTATTCTCTATTCGCAACCATAGACCGGACCCTTACTCCAGGGGGAAGCAGATTTCTCAAGTGGGCCCTCCTTCATCCGCTTCTTGATCTGGCTAAAATCGGTGAGAGACAGGATTGGGTGGAGAGATTTTTCATTAATAGTGAAGAGAATGATGAACTAAGAAGAAACCTTTCAGAAACAGGTGACCTGGAAAGGCTAGGAGTTAAGGTTGGAATGCTCCGTGCCACTCCTAGGGACCTTATTTCCATCAGCGAAGGAACAGCCAGCTTTGTTGAAATGATAGGGCGGGATGAGGATTACTTGAAAGTAATTCCTTCCACTGTCTATGATTGGGATGCTCTTATGGAATTCTCTTCCCGTTGCATCAGAGCCATAAATCGGGAATGCACCAACATCAATAATGAAGGAACAATCATTAATGATGGATACGACTCAAAGCTGGATGAGCTGAGAAGTCTTTCCAGAGGTGGAGACCAGGAGCTTAAGGACTACTACGATAAAATAAAGGAAGAGACAGGTATAACAACTCTAAAGTTTGGTGAGAACAGGATAATCGGCCCATACATTGAAGTGTCTAAAGGACAACTGGATAAGGTTCCGGAATACTTTATCCGTAGGCAGACTTTGGTTGGGGGAGAGAGATTCACCACTCCTGAACTAAATGCCATCCAGGAAAGAATACTTAATAGCCGTGACGATGCCGCCAGGCGTGAAAGGGAGATCTACTCATCCCTCCTGAACGAAGCCTTTGGCCTTAAGGAGCAGATAGAGATGATGGGAAAGGCTGTATCAATGCTGGATTTCTATTCATCTCTTGCCACCATCAGTAAGGAGATGGGCTGGACAAGGCCAGAAATGGTAGACCAAGGGGAGATAGAAATTCTCGACGGAAGGCACCCGGTGGTGGAAGCATACTCTGAGCGCTATGTTCCCAACTCCTTTTCCTCCACTCCTAGCAGGTTCTCTCTCATTACGGGACCTAACATGGCTGGTAAGTCCACCTTCCTCAGACAAGTGGCTTTGATAGTGCTTCTAGCCCATATCGGATCCTTTGTGCCGGCGAAAAAGGTTACAATGCCTATAGTGGATAAGATATTCTGCAGGGTAGGTGCTTCAGATAATCTTTCCCGTGGAGAGTCAACATTCCTGGTGGAAATGAGCGAATCAGCAGAGATTCTCCGTTCCTGCACTGACCGTTCACTGGTTATCATGGACGAAATCGGAAGAGGAACCAGCACCCAGGACGGCATGAGCCTGGCTTATGCAATAATGAGATATCTTATGGAAAGCAGGGCCATAACCCTTTTTGCCACCCATTACCATGAGTTGACAATGCTTGATACCACCGGTATCCAGCTCCTGCATATGCTGGTGAAGGAAGAGAAGGGAAGTGTTGAATTCCTGAGAAAGGCTGTGGAGGGAGTTGCAGAGAGCAGCTATGGAATCCATGTGGCAAAGATTGCAGGTCTCCCCAGGTCGGTAATCAAGGAGGCCACTTCTTTCCAGCATAGGCATTTTGCAGATTATTCATCCTTCTCATCCGGTCAGGGCAATCTCTTTGCTGTGGAGGATAGAGAGGACGATTCACTGGAGCGTGAGATAATGGAAGAGATCAGAGCTTTCGACGTGGATTCCTCTTCTCCATTGTCTGCCCTTCAGTTTTTAAGCGAATTGAAGAAAAAGCTGGATTGAGGGTAGTACGGATTATAGCGGAGGGGATTCTTTAGCTTTCCCCTTCGCTTATCAAATGGATGAATATAGTTGACTGACATCAGCTCTTTTCTTTTACCTGAAACAGATTTAACTTCATTCTATCAAACTAACTCTAAAGGTAAGCTTATGGGTAATAGAACTCTTTCACTATTGTTTCTTCTCTATTTTACAGTTCTTCTTTCTGAGAGGATCCAGAGTATCCTTAGAATAGTATTGGACCCATCCATGAAGCTGTTCTCATCTCCATTTGACATCTATGTGGAGACTTTGGCCTTGGCTTCAATGGTTATTTCTGTAATTCTGCTCCTTTTCTTCAACAAAGAATTCTGGCTTACACTGTCTGGAATGGATGTGACACCTGATTATGGAAGACTGGCCTTGACAGCTACAGTTCTCCTCTTTTCAGGGATGGTCCACACTGAGCACACTATTCCACCTCTTCAGTTTGTAGCCTATGGCTTTCTCATCATCATGATGGTGGCGGCCACATTCAATAGTGCCAAGGGAAGTGAAGAGAAGGCCATGCTCTGGTATTCTCTCCTTTACGCTATATTGTTCTCCATGGCCATACCTGTGGTCTATAGATCTCAAATGGAGAATGGATGCCTTTTCCATGTAGTTGAGGCATTGGTCTCCTTTGTCCTTGTAGTATTCTTTGGAATGATGCTGAAATCCATATTGACAGGAAAAGGTGAAAACCTCTTGGGTCTTTTTCCTTTTTTAGTTATGGCTCTAGGAGACATCATGGTCCTTGCCCTAAGATGGAAGGAGAAGGTCAACAGCTTTGTCCTAGTATTCGCCTCCTTGACTGTAATTGTTTTTGTATTGGGAAGGATTATCTTCAGAAAAGCAATTTAGAGTACTCTTAAGCTTTCTGTTCTGATGTCAATAATTCGTGTCTGAGCAATATGATGTTGAATTTTACCTCTGACTATTGACACAATGGATAAAGAAAGGTTTAATACAGTCAGTTTCATTTAAAGTGATTTAAAGGGACCGGCATGCCGAGTCCCTTTGTTTATGATGGAGGACTATGCTTAGCTTTGGTTCTGATAGACGGGATCTATTTAGAGATGTGTCAGCCATGATGGAGTCTCTAGGCCTATTGGTGGTGGAAGTATCCCAGGACAAGGAGAAGGGAAGCACAAACATGCGTGTAGTGCTTACAAAGGAAGGCAGCGACATTACTACTGACGACCTTGAAGCAGCCTACAACGTGCTTTACCCTATGTATCAGGTAGTATGTGAGAACAGGGACCTGAATCTGGAGGTGTCATCCCCTGGGCTTCAGAGGAATCTTAAGGATTACAGTGAATTCAGAGTATTCAAGGGTAGGGATGTAAGAGTATACTCAACTGAGTATTCTTCCTATGTTTCAGGAAAGATAGTTGACTCTGATGATAGTTCTCTTGTTCTTGGGGCATACCTCATTGAAGATAAAAAGGAAAGCGGTGAATCAATCACCTTGAAGTTTGATACTATTGCCAAGGCAAAACTTGAATGTAGATGGGAGGAAAAGAAGAAATGATTGATCTTACTAATGATATAAGGGAAATGATGGCTCAGAAGGATATGAGCATCAGAGAAGTGAAGTCCATTATTACTGACATGCTCAAGAGTGCCTATAAGAGAAAGTTCGGCACAGATGAGAATGCTGAAGTCAAGTTCTATACATCCAATAAGGACAAGTCCAGGATTCTTGTGGAGATGCTCTCCAAGAAGACTGTAGTTGAGGAAGAGGACTACTTCAGGGAAGTTACTGAAATTCCTCTTGATGAAGCAATTGAGCTTGCTGGTGATGAAGTTGAGGTAGGGGATATCCTTGAAATTCCTCTTAACCCAAAGACCTTCGAGTATTCTGCAGTGCAGTCAGCAAAGCAGAGAGGTCAGCAGGTCTCCAAGGAGATGACTGACGACAAGACCTATAACAAGGCCAAGACCATGGAGAACACTCTTATCAAGGGTGAACTCAAGAAGCTTATGAAGAATACCAATGACTGGCTGGTTGATATTGGCTTCGGTGAAGAGAATCTTGCTGTCTTTACCCTCAGGGGCCAGTCTCCAAGAGAGACTTATGAACTGGGAGATAACCTCAGGTTCTTCGTTGAGAAGGTTGACCGCGGAGATGAAATCCTTACTAAAGACAAGTCTGGAAAGACAAAGAAAAAGAAGAGAGGCGTAAAGATCAGCCTTACCAGAAGCAGCAAGGAATTCGTCAAGTGCCTTGTGGAGAGACAGCTGAGAGAGGAGATCGACAACGGCAGCGTAGTCATCAAGGCCATTGCAAGACAGGCTGGCATCAGGACAAAGATTGCTGTTGACACCAAGAAGAGCGATACAGATCCAGTAGGAGCAACAGTAGGAAAGGGTGGCTGCAAGATCCAGAGCGTCATGAATGAAATCGGAGGAGAGAAGATCGATGTCATCAGATATAATGAAGATCCAATCGTCCTCATTGCAAATGCACTTACTCCTGCCCCTGTCCAGAGAGTTGTGGAGATGGATCCTTCCAAGAAGTATGCAGTGGCCATCGTTGACGATAAGGACCAGGGACTTGCAATCGGTCAGGGCGGTGTGAACGTAAGGCTTGCCAAGACTCTCTGTGACTGGATGATCGACGTGAAGACAAAGACTCAGTTCAATGAAATGAGCGAGACTCAGATGATCCATGAAGCTGTAGGCTCCCTCTTCAATGGAGACTTCATCGGTGACGAAGTAGAGGAAGAGCAGCCTATGGTTGAAGAAAAGAAGCCAGAGCTTACAAACGAAGAGATCGGAATCGATCCGGATGAGACTCCAATTACAGATATCGGTCTTGACGACAAGCTTGTAAAGAAGCTTCATGATGTGGATATATGGTCAATCCAGGAGTTCTTTGACTATGATGATGAAGAACTTAAGGACAGAGGTCTTACAGAAGAGGAAATCGATACTGTCAAGAATAGCGTAACCATTGAGACAGACAGTGAGGAATTCTTCGAATGTCCTGTTTGTCATCAGATGGTTCCTTCAGACAGCAATGTATGTCCTCACTGTGGTGCAGAGTTCGAGTTTGAAGAATAATTGGCAAGGGTTTATATGGCAGAAGAAAATAAGAACATTAAGGTAAACATCATTAAAAAGGCTGCAGCTCCTGAGGTTGCCAAAAAGGCAGTGGAGGAAGTTGTAGAAAAGAAGAAGGTTGTGGTCAAGCTTAAGACTCCTGTAAAGCCAAAGCAGGTAATTAAGGTCAAGGGCCAGGGTAAGGACGAAAAGGAGAATACTCCTGAAGTCAAGCCACAGCCTTCTTCCCCCGAGAAATCCAATCTCATCGCCCAGTCCCGTCCTCAGTTTGTAGATAACCCAAGGGTACAGGGACAGCAGAGACCCACCAGGCCTGGTGAGAAACCACAGATGGCTCCTATCAGAAATAGTGCCCAGAAAGAGGCTCCAAAGAGGGAAGTCATTGAAGGCAAAAGCTTTATGGGTAGCACTACCCACAATGGCAACACCAGAATCCAGTCCACTATCCATAGCGGCCCGGTGATCATTCATGCTTCTGAGCAGCCATCTCAGCCCCAAGTTACCCAGTCCAATAAGCCTAGGGTACAGGGTATTGTAGGAGGAAAGCCCACAGGTCAGAGAAACTTCGGCCAGAGACAGCAGGGTAACTTCAGGCCAAATGGGGACAGAAACAACTGGCAGAATAGGGATGGAAGAGATAAGGATAATAATGGAGGCTTCAATCGCCAGGGTGGAGGAAGAAGCTATACTCCTCCAGCACGCCCAGGCCAGAACGGCTTCCGTCAGAATGGCTCCAGGCCCATGAATCCCACTTCACCACGCTTCGGTTCCCAGAGACCTCAAGGCGGTGCTTCAGCCCCAATGGAACTGAACCAGAAGAATGGTGCAAGAAAGAGCGTCGGCGGAAACGGAAAGAAGAAGGATTACGACAACAAGTGGCAGAAGGACGAAGAGCTTGACTTTGCACTTCAGAAAAAGAAGGTTGAGCAGCTTAAGCTTGCTTCCGTCCCTTCCTCCATCGATATCATGGAGAACATCACTGTTGCAGACCTGGCAAAGAAGATGAACCTGAAGGCTTCAGACATCATCTCAAAGCTTTTCAAGATGGGCATGATGGTTACCATCAACCAGCAGATTGACCATGAGACAGCAGAGATCATTGCCAGTGAATATGGATGCTCTGTACATCTGGTGTCCCTATATGATGAAACTGTCATCGAGCAGGAAGAGGATAGGGAAGAGGATATGGTTCCTCGTCCACCAATTGTCACTGTCATGGGTCATGTTGACCATGGTAAGACAAAGACTCTTGACGCAATCAGAAGTACAAACGTGGTTGCAGGAGAGTTTGGAGGAATCACCCAGCACATAGGTGCCTACAAGGTCAGCGTTCCAGGTAAGGGAGACATTGTGTTCCTGGATACTCCGGGCCATGCTGCATTCTCCATGATGAGAGCAAGAGGTGCCCAGGTTACAGATATTGTAGTACTGGTTGTTGCAGCCAATGACGGTGTCATGCCCCAGACAAGGGAAGCCATCGACCATGCAAAGGCCGCAAAGGTTCCAATCATTGTAGCCATCAACAAGTGTGATCTTCCTGAAGCAAATCCAGACAGGGTCAAGCAGCAGCTTTCAGACCTTGGGCTCATGCCTGAGGAATGGGGTGGCCAGACACTCTACTGTGAGATTTCAGCTCTTAAGAGACAGGGAATCGATGACCTTTTGGATACCATTCTTCTTCAGGCAGAGGTTCTGGAATTGAAGGCCAATCCAAAGTGTAGGGCTGTAGGTAAGGTTCTTGAATCCAGAATCGACCAGGGAAGAGGTACAGTTGCAACTGTCATCGTGGAGAAGGGAACTCTCCACCAGGGTGACTACTATGTTGCCGGTATCTACTCAGGCCGTGTCAGGGCAATGTTTGACGATAAGGGAAGAAAAATCCAGGAAGCTGGACCTTCCACTCCTGTTGAGATCATTGGTCTTTCAAACATACCTTCTGCAGGAGACCCCTTCCAGGTTACTGAGGATGAAAAGACAGCAAGGTCCATCGCTGCCAAGAGACAGGAGCTGGAAAGACTTGGAGACAATGGCAATAGAAATAAGGTCACTCTTGAGAACCTTAACGAGAAGATCAAGGAAGGCCAGGTCACAGACTTCAATGTCATCATCAAGGGTGACGTGCAGGGCTCCGTTGAAGCTCTCACTGGAGTACTGGAGAAGCTCAGCACACCTGAGATCAAGCTGAATGTGATCAGGGCCAGCGCCGGAGCCATCATCGAAAGCGATATAACCCTTGCTTCCGCTTCCAACGCTGTTGTCATCGGCTTCAACGTCAGACCTACTCCAAGAGCCCAGGCTCTTGCCAACGAAGAGAAGGTAGAAATCAAGAAGTACAACATCATCTACGATGTTGTGGACGACATCAAGTCTGCAATGGAGGGTATGCTGTCGCCAGAGACCAGGGAAGTCGATATCGGTAAGGTTGAAGTCAGAGACACCTTCAAGGTTCCAAAGGTTGGTATCATTGCAGGATGTATGGTCACTGAAGGCAAGATCAAGCGCAACAGCCTGGTCCGCGTAATCAGGGATTCCATCCAGATCAGCCAGAGCCTTATCAAGATCTCCTCTCTCAAGAGATTCAAGGACGATGCAAAGGAAGTCCTGGAAGGCTTCGAATGTGGTGTAGGCCTTGAGAATTGGCAGGACCTCCAGGTTGGAGACATCCTTGAAGTTGTAGAGACTGAAGAAGTCAAGAGGACACTGGAATTCGATGAGTGAGTTTAGTCAGGAAAGGCTGGAGACCAAGATTCTTGAGACCATCTCCAGCCTCATAGTGACGGGTGCCGTCAAGAACCATAATCTGTCTACCTTGACCAGTATTACCAGAGTCGAGCTCAGTCCCGACAACAGTAGTGCCAAGGTATATGTATCCTATCTCTTTGACAACAGTCAGCTTGATAAGTCTGTAAAGGCTCTCAGCGACGCTTCAGGCTTTATCCAGAGTAGGCTTGCAAAGGTCCTTAAGACCAAGAATACTCCTGTACTCAGGTTCATTAAGGACAACTCCTACATTGAAGGGGAAAGGATCAACAGACTCATTGATGAGGTTGTGGCAAAAGATGGGGAGTGAGTTTTCCATAATCCTTATGGATAAAGGGGAGGATGTCACATCCTTTTCCAGTCTCAACGATATAAAACATAGGTTCAGGGGAGAGAAGGTGGGCCATGCAGGAACCCTTGATAAGTTCGCCTCTGGACTTATGATAGTAATGGTGGGAGGAGCAACAAGGCTCAATCCCATCTTTTCATCCTTCGGCAAAAGATATACCGCTTCCATCAAGTTTGGAGAAGAGACAGATACCTTGGATAGGGAAGGGCAGGTAATTGGAGAAAGCTCCTATATACCTACTCTTAAGGAAATAGAGAAGGTTCTTCCTGCTTTTCTCGGGAAGCAGAAGCAGCGCCCTCCCCAGTACTCTGCGATCCATGTAGGGGGAAAGAGAGCATATCAGGAAGCCAGGAAAGGCAAGGAAATAGAGATGGAGGAAAGAGATATCGAAGTGAAGAATATCTCCCTCCTGTCCTATGAAGATTCCATACTCACCATAGACTGCACTGTATCCAAAGGAACATACATCAGGTCCCTTGGCAGGGATATAGCATTGGCTCTGGGGACAAGGGGGCACCTTGTCAAGCTAAGAAGGACAGAGGTGGGACCCTTTACTCTTTCAGACATTGGAATCTCAACTATGGAGCTTTTGGAGAAGACAGGACTTTTCTCTTCCATTGTCTTTGACGAGAGAAGGAAAAAGGAGATAGACAACGGAGTGACTCCAGGTCGCTTTATCCTTAGCGACAGCGATCCTTCCCGTCCTTTCGCCTTGTCTTACATGGGAACAAAGTTCTATGGAATCGTCAGCAAGAAGGAAAAGCTTTCCTTCCTCTATAGGAGTCCAGATGGAAACCTATGACTTTCAATCCCTTCTCTCATCAGGAAGACTTAAGGACAGAAAGGCTGCCCTTACTATCGGTGTATTCGACGGAACCCATAAAGGACACCAGAAACTGATAGAAAGGGTGGTTGATGAAGCGGAAAAGGAGAAGGATTGCATTTCAGTTGTGATCACCTTTTCCATTAATCCTAAGCCTGGTATTCCCAGAAATATCGATACCATCAGACTAAGAGAGGAAGAAATTAAAAAAATGGGAGTCAATTCCTTTGTAGTAATTGACTTTTCCCCTGAATTCAGTAGAATTTCAGCTAGTGGATTTATAGATATGATTACATCTCTATGCATTCCACGGATTTTGGTGGTAGGTGAAGATTTTAGGTTTGGTAACCCGAAGGATTCAGCATCCGCCTACGACCTTGACTCTATGTTCAGATTACGTGGAGCACAGTGCAGGGTTGAAATTGAAAAAGCAATTCTTACGGAGGGTGGAGAAAAGATCTCGTCAACTCTTGTAAGAAGGGTGATAGAAAAAGGTGAGACCGGATGTATTCCGAATCTTACCGGCCGGAAATACCGCATCGACCTGATGCCATGCCCTTTCAGGCTTGGTGACGGATTTCTGGAGATTAGTACGAAGTCAATTCATCAGCTTCTGCCGCCACCGGGGGCTTATGATGCCACGCTCTTAGGGAGAAATGGTGTCTTGATGGATGGAGTGTGTAGAATAGAGAGAGACAATCTCCTTTTCTCCTCCCCTCAAGGCGATCCTTACTTCCTGGAAATGGAAAAGGATGGAGTACTGCCAGATTCTATATTTTTTGGAGAAAGAAAATGATTTCAGCAGAACAGAAAAGGGAAATCATCGAGAAGTTTGGTGGAAACGCTGCCAACACTGGAGACGCTAAGGTGCAGGTTGCACTTCTTACAGCAAGAATCAATGACCTTCAGATTCACTTCAAGGCCAACCCAAAGGATCACGCTTCCAAGAGAGGTCTTTTGATGCTTGTCGGTCAGAGAAGAAGACTTCTTGCCTACATCAAGAACAGAGACATCAATGAGTACAGAGCACTTATTGCAGAGCTTGGACTCAGAAAGTAAGAAATAAGAAGGAAGCCAGAGTCATCTCTGGCTTCTTGAACTGAACTATAAAGAACAAAAAAAGAAAGAAAGAAGGAAAAATTAATGTCAAATCTAACAACAGTGTCCGTAAACGTAGGGGGAATTGACCTTACATTCGAGACAGGTAAGATCGGCAAGCAGGCAAACGGTTGTGTCTTTGCCAGATATGCAGGATCTGTCGTCATTGCTACAGTATGTTGCGGAGAAGCTCCAAGCGAACCCCTTGACTACGTACCAGTATCTGTTGAGTACAACGAAAAGTATTATGCAGCAGGAAAGATTCCTGGAGGCTTCCTGAAGAGGGAGTCAAAGCCAAAGGATAAGGAAATCCTTGTATCCCGTCTCATTGACAGACCTATGAGACCTCTTTTTGACAAGGCATTCGGAAGAGAGATCCAGATTGTCCCTACAGTTGTGTCATCTGACATGATCCACACTCCAGACATCGTGGCCATCAACGCAGCTTCCTGTGCCGTCACCATTTCTGATATTCCATTCTATGGACCTATTGCAGCTGTAAGGGTCGCAAAGATTGGAGATGAATTTGTAATCAACCCTACATTCCAGCAGATTCCTCACGCTGATCTGGACATTGTAGTTGCAGGAACCCATGATGGTATCACCATGGTTGAGGGTGGAGCCCATGAAGTCTCTGAAGACGACATGCTTGGAGCCATTGCTGCAGCTCAGCCTGTAATCACAAGTATCTGTGAAGCCCAGACAAAGATGAGAGAGCTCTGTGGAAAGGAAAAGCTTCCTCTTATGGAAATCGAGGAAGAGGACCTTTCCTGGATGGAGGAACTTAAGGAATATGCATATCCACTTGAGAAGGAAGCTTCCTTCGTCAAGGGAAAGATGAACAGAGGAAATGCACTTAGCGAAGTCCACCGCCGTGTCATCGAGAAGTATTCAGCTCTCATTGCCGAGGATCCAAAGAGAATGGGTCAGGTAATCAAGATGTTCGACGACATGGAGTATAACATCCTCCGTGCTTCCATCCTTAACGACGGTGTAAGAACTGATGGAAGAAAGGTTACTGAAATCAGACCTATCACCTGTGAAGTTGGTGTCCTTCCATGCACACACGGCAGTGCCCTCTTCACAAGAGGAGAGACACAGTCCCTTGCTGTAACAACTCTTGGAACTGTCAGCGACGAGCAGCTTTTCGACAATATCGACGGCGAGAAGACATACTCCAACTTCATGCTCCACTACAACTTCCCTCCATACTCAGTAGGTGAGTGCGGAAGACTTACAACAGGAAGAAGAGAGATTGGACATGGTCACCTTGCCCAGAGGGCTCTTGAGGCTGTTGTTCCAAAGAAAGACAACTTCCCATATACAATAAGAGTGGTATCTGAAATCATGGAATCCAACGGTTCCTCTTCAATGGCTTCTGTCTGCGGTGGATGTCTCTCCCTTATGGATGCAGGTGTTCCAATCTCAAAGCCAGTTGCAGGTATCGCCATGGGCCTCATTACAGAAGGTGCTGACTACTCCAGATATGTAGTGCTTTCAGATATCCTTGGTGAAGAGGACCATCTTGGAGACATGGACTTCAAGGTAGCAGGAACCAGAGACGGTATCACAGCTTTCCAGATGGATATCAAGATTGCAGGCGTTACACCTGAGATCATGAAGAAGGCTCTTGCCCAGGCTAAGGAAGGCAGGATGCACATCCTTTCCATTATGGGTGATGTTCTTCCTGCTCCACGTGCTGAGGTCAGCCCACTTGCTCCAAAGATCCTTTCCCTTAAGGTTCCAGAAGATAAGATCGGTGCTGTAATCGGAACAGGTGGAAAGACCATCAGAGCCATTGCAGAGCAGTCTGGTGCTGAGATCAACATCGATGATGATGGTACAGTCATGATCTATGGAAAGAACAATGCTGCAGCCCAGGAAGCCAAGAAGCTTGTTGAAGCAATCATCGAGGAGCCTGAGTGCGGCAAGATCTACCATGGAACAGTAAAGAGAATCGTAGACTTCGGTGCATTCATCGAAATTCTTCCTGGAAAGGAAGGCCTCTGCCACATTTCCAAGCTTTCCCATGACAGAGTAAAGAATGTTTCTGACGTTCTTGAAGTTGGCCAGGAAGTTGATGTAAAGCTTATCGAAATCGATAGAATGGGTAGACTCAACCTTTCCTACATCGATGCTCAGCCAGGCAATGAGAACTTCTCTTCTGAAGACGGTGAAAAGAAGGAAGAGAAGAAGGAAGACAGAGGTAGAAGAGATTACTCCAGAGATAGGCGTGATAGAGATAACCGCGGTCCAAGAAGAGACTTCAGAAGGGAAGGCAGACCTGAGAAGAAGGAAAACAAGGACGCTGAATGATTGTCCGATTCAAGAAGACTAAGCCGGAAGTAGTGCTCCCTAGCTATGAAAGCAAGGGGGCATCCGGAATGGATGTCAGGGCCTTCCTGCCGGAGGGCCCGGTTGTAATTCCAGGGGGAGAGTGGCGTCTTATTCCTACAGGTCTTTGCGCTGAGATTCCTTATGGATATGAAATTCAGGTCCGTCCCCGTTCCGGCCTGGCATATAGAAACGGTATTACATGCCTCAATACTCCAGGTACCATAGACAGCGACTACAGAGGTGAAATTAAGGTAAACCTTATCAACCATTCAAAAGAAGACTTTGTTGTTGAGGACGGCCTTAGAATTGCCCAGCTGGTAGTTGCAAAGGTGGAGATGGTTGAGATTCTCCTTTCTGAAGATCTAGACGAAACTGAAAGAGGGGAGGGAGGCTTCGGTTCCACTGGAGTAAAGTAATGGGAAAAAGTTCCAATCTTCTTTCCAGATATGTAATTAAGGAGTTCACAAAGAATTTCCTTGTTGCATTTCTATTCTTTTTCTCAATCTTTTTTGTAAATACAATACTTCTTCTGGTACAGAAGATTCTCCTGAAGAACATCTCCATTCCTGTAATGGTGGAGATGGTTCTTCTATATATGCCTCAGTTCCTGGTATATACCTTTCCTTTTGCTACTCTTACAGCATCAAGTATGGTACTGGGGGATATGGCTTCAAGTAATGAGCTACTGGCCATAAGAAGCCTTGGAATATCAAGTCTGAGAATATATTCACCTCTTGTAATAGCATCCATCATAATAACAATTCTCACTTTTCTTACAGCTGATGTGCTGCAGCCATATACCAGTGTTATCTACAGGGATAAACTGGCTGTACTTATGGCAGAGATGCCTACTCTTGAGATTGAATCCAATGGAGTGAACAGCGTAGGAAACATTATCCTTTCCAACGGCCAAGCCGAAGGAAATGAAATTGAGGATCTCCTTCTCATCAGTAAGGGAGAGGGAAGATATAATGAAGCTGTATCCAGCCAGCTCGGGTCCATGAATATTCTTGATAAGGAGAATTTCGTCTATTCCCTGGACCTTACTTCCCCATCTCTCTTACTTACTGATTCCTCTTCAGGCTTCACCCATGCCTATGCTGAAGCTGAAAGCGGAAGAATCTTCCTGGACTTCTCCTCCCAGGTTCCAACCCTCACTTCCACCAGTCCTGTGAATCTTTCCTCCAGGGACCTAGTAAAGACCATAGAAGAAAGAAATAAGGCTAATGAAAGCTCCAAGGCTTCCTGGCTTGAAGAGATGGAAAAGAACTATATGAAGATATCAAATGTAATATCTTCAATCTCCAAGGGCACTGCTACCAGGGAAGAGTCAAAAGAAACCCTTGAGATGGCAACCCTCAGCGCCTCTTACCTGGGAGATCCTCCTACCAACATATATGGCCAATATTACAAAAGTGAGCTGGGGAAGAAATTCGCCCTTTCCATTGCATGCTTTGTGTTGACTCTAATCACACTTCCACTTTCCAATCTTAGAGTGAAGCATGGAAAGCTTACAGGCTTTGCCATTTCCATAGTTATTGCTGTGGCCTATTGGTATATGCTCTTCGGAGCACAGCTGATGATCTTCAATATAACCTCCAGTCCCTATCTCCTGATCCTGTCACCGGATATCATAATTGCTACAATAGCATTCATACTGCTATTCATATTCAGGAAGGCAAGATGAAGATAATCGACAGATATATCATTTTTTCAATATTGAAGGTGGCCATCGTGGCCATATTCGTATTTGCCTTCATCCTTGCAGCTGTGGAGCTTTTTGGAAGAATGGACTCCATCATAAATGGAGTAGTTCCTGTTTCAAGCATAATCAAGTATGCCATATTGTCTATACCGCAATACCTGATGATGGTCTCCTCCCTGGCTTTTCTTTTCAGCACCACATATTTCCTTTCAATGCTCAGTGCCAACAATGAGATGATAGCCATACTCAATGCTGGTATCGGAAGAGCTAGAATTGCTCTTCCTGTAATATTGCTTTCCATTTTTATGACCTTCATTTCTGTGGTGGCAAAGGAAGTGGTGATAAACCCTCTCATATCCATGCATGACATCATGGGGCAGGAACTGTTCGGTCTCAGTGGAAGTAATGATGTAAGGAACATAGTCCTTAGGGATGAAAACGGATATGTGGTCTATACAAGAAGATACATTGAATCTTCAAGCACCATCCTAAGCCCTGTCTCAGTCAGGACAGAAGAGGGTAGGATAGTTGAGAGGGTGGAAGGTGAAAGCGCTTTCTGGATGGACAATCAGTGGGTCGTTGAAAAGGCCAAGGTATTTGAGATAAATGATGATGAAGTGAAGACAGAGTACTATGACCAATATCCGTTAGGAGATTTTTCCATGGGGCCTGAATTCTTCCAGTCAGCCAATCTGAATGTGGAGACCATGAGTCTATCGTCAGCCATTGATTACCTGAAGAGGCTGAAACTAAGCTCACCTGTGGCCTGGCAGGAAAAGTGTACTGATTATCTAAGGTCTCTGTTTTCTCCTGTCGCCATATTTGTATTGATGACAGTGGCCGCCACCATGGGATATGGAAAAAGAAAGAATGTACTTCTGTTTTCAATAATCCAGTGCCTATGCATTGCTGTTGTATATTATGTTTCTGACATGGTATTCTCTATTGCATCACATCAAGGGACCTTCCATCCGTCCCTTTCTGTGATCCTTCCGCCTATTGTGACAATAGCAATCAACTTTATAATCGATCGGATCGGTAGACTATTATGAAAAGTATTTATGAACTGAAAAAGAAGGACAAGAATTCCAATGCAAGGCTTGGAGTGGTCCACCTTCCCCATGGAGATGTGTTGACACCAGCCTTTATGCCTGTTGGAACCAACGGAACTGTAAAAGGGATCTATCACGATACCATAAAGGATATGGGGTACCAGATCATCCTTGCAAATACCTATCATCTCTATCTGAGACCAGGGCTAGAGGTGTTGGAAGCCTATGGTGGGCTCCATAACTTCTCCCACTGGAATGGAAACATCCTTACAGACAGCGGCGGCTTTCAGGTATTCTCCCTTTCTGGCTTAAGGAAGATCAAGGACAGTGGAGTAACATTCCAGTCCCATATCGATGGATCAAAGCATATCTTCACCCCAGAAAAGGTTGTGAATATCCAGAAGACCATCGGTTCAGACATTGCCATGGTACTGGATGTATGCACACCTCCTGGCATTGACCATAGAGCTGCAGAAGAAGCCTGGAGAATTACAAGACAGTGGGCTGAAAGATCCATAGTCGAGAAGAGAAAGCTGGGAGAATCCTTTCCTGGTAATCTATTTGGAATTGTACAGGGCAACTTCTTTGAGGACCTTAGAAAGGAAAGCGCATTGACTCTTTCTGACATGGATTTTCCTGGAATCGCCATTGGAGGCTTAAGTGTAGGGGAGAGCAGGGAGATGTTCAGGGATATGGTCGCATATACAGCCCAGTACGTAACTCCTGAGAAGCCCAGATATGTAATGGGTATTGGAAGTCCAGACTATATTCTATACTGCGTCGAGAATGGAATTGACCTTTTTGACTGCGTCCTGGCCACCCGCATTGCCCGTAATGGAGCTGTCTACACCGATGATGGCCTTCTGACACTGAAGAAGGCTATGCACAGATTGAATCAGGGCCCAATCCAGGAAGGCTGTACCTGCACAGCCTGCAGAAACTATAGTGTTGGATATATGCACCATCTTATAAAGTGCAATGAGATGCTTGGAGGCATGCTTGCCACAGAGCACAACCTCCACTATCTCCATGACTTTATCAATAGGATAAGGAAGGCTATTGAGGAGGATAGATTCACTGAATTTAAACGTGACTATCTGAAGCGCTTCTACAACAGGGAAGACTAGGCTTCATAAATATTTGGTAGTTATTCCCATAACAATGCCCAGGGGTCACCTGGGCGTTGCTGTGAAAGAAAAGAAATCAGAAATCAATCTTCTCTATGGACATTACTTCATAGCTGAATTTGTTTCCGCTGATGGAATAGTCCACAACATCTCCAACCTTGCTGTTTATCAGAGCCTGGCCGATTGGAGCATTGATATCGACGATGTTGTTGTCTGGATCGCTTTCCCATCTGCCGAAGAATTTATATTCCTTCTCCTTTCCATTGGATAGATCCTTGATTACAACCTTTGTTCCAAACCCGACTCTTCCTTCCAGTACATCATCCTTGTCCATGATCTTTACGCTGGAAAGCTCATTGGCAATCCTTTCATACTCACGGTCTAGGAATATCTTATGCTCCTTTGCATACTGATATTCGCTGTTCTCCCTAAGGTCTCCCAGCTCCCTGGCTGTAGAGATCTCCTTAAGAGTATGAGGAATCTGGACTTCCTTGATGTCGATCAGCTCTGCCTGCATTCTGTCGAAGCTTTCCTTGGTGCACATGAATCCACGCTGGACGGAAATCTCCACAGGCTTCTCCTCAACCTGCTTCTTCTTTTCCTCATCAAACTTCATGTTTGGGAATCTGGAAAGAATCTGGGCCTTGAAAGCTTCCTTCTCCTCCTTGCTGATTCCGTTATTCCAGAAAAGATGGGAAGAAAGGGAGACTACATTATCCTCCTTTGCAGAAGAGATATACTTGGAAAGTCTATTCTCCTCAATCAGGTCCCTTCTGAGAATCTTGATCTGGCGCTCGTCTCTGAGCCTATACATGAAGAGGGAAGAAAGGGCGTCAAGTTCATTGATGATAAACTCATCTTCCTTGATGCCATAATCCTTAAGCTTGATGCCATAGTCTACAAAGAAGCCAAAGGCTGTTCCGTTATTGATATAGTCTGAAAGACACTTGACCACATACTTCTTGAACTTTCCTTCATCAAGAGACTGCATCTTCTTTGCCATCTCCTTGGTTGGATTGGTAGGGAAGATGACTTCCAGTACATCAAAGGCCTTCTTATCAACTGTAGGAAGGAGATCGATATATGCCTTCTTGGTCCTCTTGCAGCTGAGCTTCACATAAGTATCCTTCTTCTCCTGGATGGAAAGGTTCTTGTAGAGCTCCTGGAAAGAGATTTCAGAGGTTACAGGAACACCATTACCGCTAAGGTCCTCAACTACCAGCAAGGCCTCGATGCGGTCGCTGATAAGGTTGGAGCTATCCTTGACGAAAGAAGAGAAGAATCTTGCCATTTCCAGGAATTCATCAGACTTGATGTTGATTCCGCTGTCTTCGCTGGCATCAAGGATGATGGCAACACGCTTGTCAAACTCCTTGGTCCTGAGGAAGGTATCGTAGACTCTCTCCTCCTTGGATGATGGATAATCCATGAGGTGATAGCTGTTTCTGATGATCTCGATGTATGGATCCTCCTGAGCTGCATTCTTCAGCTCCTTGGAGGCAGTATTCCACTCCTTCTCCGTGAGAAGGGAAGGAACTACAGTATCCTTCATCTCCTTCATGGTCGCTGTCTTGTCGGAAGAGGAGAAGAGCAGTGTCTTCAGAAGCCAGTTATAACCTCCCTCTCCGAAGATCTTTGTCCTGATGACATCCTTCTTCAAGGCTTTCTTGATGGTCCTGATATCCTTGTTGGAAAGGGCTGTAAGACTTACCATGGCATTGGAGATGTTGATTCTCACCACGTCATTGGCCTGGTTGGAGAATTTCACAGTAAGCATACCATCCTTTGCAACATCAGAGATGATGCCTACCTTTCCTGTTGCGTTCTGAAGCACATAGGTATTCTTGGAATATGCAATGTTCTTCTGGAACTCATCAAGGGTCTTAACAGGTTCATGGGACTTCAGCACATCATATTTCTTGGATACTTCTCCATATCTGGATGAGGATCCATACCTGGCCTTAAGGACAGAGGAGAGCATCTCCTTTGTCTCCATGTTCTCAGGATCTATGGAAAGGATTGCCTTGCACACTTCTATGGTGTTGTCAGAATTTCTCCTGACAATGGCAGGAGTAGTTTCGGAAGTGAAGGCAGCCTTCTCTTCCAAGAGTTTCTTGATGAGCATCTTTCCCATTTCTATGGCTACAGGATTTGAGCCAAGCTTTGAGATATAGGTGGAGTAGAAGGAGAACTCGCTCTTTCCATTCTTCAGAAGGGAAGAGAATACTTCCAGGGACTTTGCAGGATCTGGAGTGATCAGAAGTCTGTTGAGAGTCCTCTGGTAATAGTCTTTGGCGTTCTTTGCATCATCCATCTCCTGATAGTGGTCTGCAAGGAGAGTGATGATCTCTGTGTCGGTACTGTTACATCTGACATATCTCTTGTAATAGTCCCACATCTTATCCTCTTCCCCTCTATTCTTGGCAATGTCTCCAAGAACTCTCAGGGCCACGGGAGAATCCACATCCTTAGTGATGATCTGGGCCACAAATTCTGCACATTCGAAATTCCTGTTGTCATAGAAGGAATTCATCAGATTGGTAAGTCTGACCTGGGACTCATGAGGGTTGATGAGAAGGTTGATCCTTCCTGCGACAAACATTAGAACAATGGAGTCTGGATTGGTATACTCAAGTTCAATGGCATCCTGTCTGATGTTTTCCTTTGTCTCAACCTTCTTGATTGAGATGATTTCATCATCTATTTCCTTAAGAAGAGAGACCTTATAGACGATGTAGGGCTTTTTGCCCAAGTTCTTTTCTTCAGCAAGCAGTGCCTTTAGATCTAACATATTGCCTCCATAAACAGTACTTCATAAGACGAAAATAAAACCCGGGCAGTCTTCTTCTGCTCGGTGTACTGTCATCAATATATATATGTTGATATGAATATAGCACAAAATTTGGAAAAAGCAAAGGCAATTATATCCGTGGCCTACACCTGAGCCTTTGAAACTTCTATGGAAAGAGAAAGGATATGTTGGTACAATATCCAACATGAATAGATCTGAAATCTCAATTTCCCCATCTCTTCTTGCTTCAGACTTCTCTAAGGCAGGGGAGGAGATAGCTTCCATTTCTGAATCAGGGTGCAACCATGTTCACCTTGATGTAATGGACGGAATCTTCGTTCCAAACATCACCTTTGGTCCTAAGTTCATCAAGGACCTGAAGAAGGAAAGCGACCTTATCTTCGACACCCATCTGATGATTGACAGACCTGAAAGGATGATTGCCGATTTTATCGATGCTGGGTCAGATATCATAACGGTACATGCTGAAGCTACAGATCACCTGGAAAGATGTCTTTCCATGATCAGGGAAGCTGGGGTGAATGCAGGAGTAGCCATTAATCCTGGAACTCCAGTGTCTATGCTGGAAGCTGTGCTGGATGAAATCGACTATGTTCTTGTTATGACAGTAAATCCTGGCTGGGGAGGACAGAAGTTTATACCGTCAACCCTCAAGAAGATAAGGGAACTGGATATGAGAAGGGCAGAGGAAGGTTATTCCTACCAGATTGAAGTTGACGGAGGAATCAACAGCGAGACCATAAAGCTTATATACGATGCAGGTGCCACCCTTGCTGTAATGGGGACCGCCTTCTTCAGGGAAGAAAACAGAAGAGAATATATCTCTAATCTTCTGGAGTCACTATGAAGGCTGTAATCCAGGCTGTAAAGGATGCCTCCTGCACTGTGGAGGGTAGGACTACAGGAGAAATCGACAGCGGCCTACTAGTCTATTTCTGCGTAGAGAAGGGAGACAAGGAGGAAATGCTGAAACCCTTTCTGGACAAGATTCTGAAGCTCCGCCTCTACAGGGATGAAAACGAAAGGGCAAACTTCTCCATAATGGATACCTACAGAAAGGTGATGATAATAAGCCAGTTCACCCTTGCCGCCAATATCCGTAAGGGCAACAGACCATCCTTCGATAATGCAGGGGACCCTGTTTCTGCCAAGGACCTGTATGAGAAGGCTATTCTTTATCTGAGGGAGTCTGGAGTATATGTGGCAACAGGAGAATTCGGTGCACATATGGAAGTCAGATATACAAATATGGGCCCCCAGACCTTCATCTGGGAATTATCTTCAGATAAATTCTGAGGAAAATGTGAGATTTTGAAAAAAAACGCGTTATATTAAACAAAGGAATTTAATATGGCAAAGAACACAACACCACAAGATGGCGGTAACGGAAAGAGAGAAGCTCTCGAAGCTGCAAGGCTTCAGATTGACAAGGAATTCGGCAAAGGCTCACTGATGAAGCTTGGAGACAACAAGGATGTATTGGATGTGGATGTAATCCCATCAGGTTCAATCCTTCTTGATGAAGCTTTGGGAGTAGGTGGATATCCAAAGGGAAGGATAATTGAGATCTACGGTCCTGAATCCTCCGGTAAGACCACATTGGCTCTTCATGCTGTGGCAGAGTGCCAGAAGAATGGAGGAATTGCAGCCTTCATCGATGCTGAGCATGCTCTGGACCCCACCTATGCAAAGAACCTGGGAGTAAACATTGATGACCTATGGATAAGCCAGCCGGATAACGGTGAGCAGGCCCTTGAGATCACTGAGCGCCTGGTCCGTTCAGGGGCCATCGACATCATCGTCGTCGACTCTGTAGCAGCACTTACTCCTCAGGCTGAGATTGAAGGAGACATGGGAGACAGCCATATGGGCCTCCAGGCTAGGCTCATGTCCCAGGCATTGAGAAAGCTTACAGGAATCCTCAGTAAGAGCAACACTACAATCATCTTCATCAACCAGATCAGAATGAAGATCGGCGTCATGTTCGGCAATCCTGAAACCACAACAGGTGGTAATGCCCTTAAGTTCTATGCTTCCGTAAGAATGGATGTAAGAAGAATCGAATCCATTGGAAAGAATGCTGATGAACTTACAGGTAACAGAGTAAGGGTTAAGATTGTAAAGAATAAGGTTGCGCCTCCTTTCAAGAAATGTGAGATTGATCTTCTCTTCGGCACAGGTATTTCTAAGCTTGGATCCCTATTGGATGCAGCGCTTAAGTGCAACATCATCGAGAAGGCCGGAGCCTGGTATTCCTACAAAGGAGAAAAGATTGGTCAGGGTAGAGACAAGACCCTTGAATATCTGGAGACCAATCCGGAGTTCCAGGCCCAGGTGGATAAGGAAGTAAGGTCCATACTTTTCCCTTCAAAGGAAGAGAAACCGGCTATATCTGAGGTTGAGTGAGTTTCAGTCTTTAATCTATAATTGAAGGCATGTCAGATTCATTTGATGCAATTCTAGAAAGAAAGGAGAAGAAGTCTTTCCATGTCCCGGGGATTCTTTCAGACAGAAAGGATTTCGACGGGCCCCTGGACCTTCTCCTTTTTCTGATAAGCAAAAATGATGCAAACATCTACGACATTCCAATTTCCCTAATTACAGAACAGTTTCTTGGATACATAGAGGAAAACAAGACTGAAATAGACGATCTGGCTGATTTCTACAGGATGGCTGCAGAGCTTCTGTACATCAAGACCAAGCTGCTTCTTCCCCATGAGACTGAATTGGATGAGGAATATGAGGACCCTAGGCAGGATCTGGTGGACAGGCTTATCGACTACCAGAAGTACAGGAAATACACTGACCTGCTGACCGGGGTGGACAAAGGTGGAAGAATCTATATATCAAGACCAGAGAATCTCTTCGCCATTCCTTTTGAAGATAAGGAATTATTCCAAGGTGTAACTCTATCGGACCTGTTCAGGACATTCAGCGATATATTGAAGAAGACTCCGCCTTCAAAGATCTTCAACATATACCAGAGTGTTTCTGTAAAGGAAAAGAGAGCTTTGATGGCTGAGCTTTTGGAGGATAGGGAAGAGATAAACATAGAGGACCTTATAGTCGACTTTAATAATCCTCTCCATGTAATATGCTCCTTCATGGCTATACTTGAAGCCGCCAAGGACCATACCATCATCTTCCGTCAGGAAAAGGAGTATGGAACCATATACATCATGCGCCGCCCTCAGGATTGGGACCCATCAATGGTGGACGAATACGATAGGGAGGCAGATATCTATGAAAAGGAGAACCTTGAGGATCCTGAAGACTTTACTATCCTGACAAGGGAAGCTGAAATGAGGCTGGACGACCTGGTGGAGAAGAAGAAGGAAGAAAGGATAGAAGAGGAGCCTGAGGAAGAGGAAGTGGAGTATACTGGAGAGGAAGAGACTATAGATATGGATGATGAGGATGAAGACGATGAATGATATTTCCCCCCTTACAGATAAGGCGAAGCTGATTGAGGTCATTCTCTTCATTGAAAATGGACCCTTGACAGTAGATAGAATAAAGGAACTCTCTGGAGTGGATAAGGAAGATATTCCAGATTGCCTCAGGGAACTGAAGGAGCACTACGAGGACAGGAACTCAGGCCTTATGCTCCTTGAGGAGGAAGGCCTATACTCCTTCCAGCCGGTGACAGAGCTATATCCTTCCCTTAGACAGAGCTATGGACGAAAGGTGGACAAAAGACTGTCCCGTGCAGCACTGGAGACCTTGTCTATAGTTGCATATTCCCAGCCGATTACCAGATCGGAGATTGACAAGATAAGAGGAATACAGTCAGATTCCATAGTAAGGCTCTTACGTGAGAGGGATTACATCAAGGTTAACGGAAGGGCTGACAAGCCTGGTCACCCCTGCCTTTACTGTACTACAAGGAAATTCCTCTACGAGTTTAAGCTGAAAAGCATTTCAGAGCTTCCAAAGCTTAGTGAAGCAGATAGATTGAAGTTTACGAAAGATAATGAAGGAGAACTTTTCTGATGAATAATGATTCAATGTTCCCCATGAGGCTGCAGGCGTTCATGGCAAAGTGTGGAGTTGCAAGCCGCAGAGGTAGTGAGGAGCTGATTGCCCAGGGCAGGGTGATGGTCAACAATAAGACTGTCAGGGAGATGGGAGTAAAGATAGAGGAAAGCGATATTGTACAGGTGGATGGGGAGACCATCGAGCTGTCCGGTAAGCTCTACTACATTGCTCTCAATAAGCCCAAGGGATATGTATGCACCAACTACGACCCTAATGAGGACAAGTATGCAAGGGACCTTATCGCCATGAGAGACAACAACCTTCTCTTTAACGTGGGAAGACTGGATAAGGAGTCCAACGGTCTAATTCTCTTTACCAATGATGGTGAATTTGCCAATGCAATGATGCATCCCAGGTATGAAGTCGAGAAGGAATACCTGGTCAAGCTCAATCGGCCGATTGAGTTTGATGACCTGAACAAGGCTTTGGACGGAATCTATATAGATCTTCCCACTCCTTATAAAATCAGAAGGTATGACCTGGTTCCAAGGACAAAGACCTATATCAAGGTCACCCTTACAGAGGGAAAGAACAGGGAGATCAGAAAGATCTTCAACTACCTGGACTACGATGTAAAGAGCCTTACAAGAATCAGGATAGGCTGCGTTGAACTTGGGGACCTGGAGGTAGGAGAGTGGAGAAATCTCAAGAAGGAAGAGATTGACGGACTTCTCTCCGGTAAGAACAACTCAAAGGAAGTGAACCCCAAGAAGACAAGAAGAGTCGTTGCAATAAAGAAGAGGAAGGAAGATTAGCATGGTCATAGCCATTGATGGTCCTGCTGGTAGCGGGAAAAGTACAATAGCAAGAAGAATCGCCTCGGAGCTTGGGTGGTATTTCCTCAATACAGGCTCCTTCTATAGGGCATATACTTTGGCTCAGCTGGAGAAAGGTAAGGATCCTCTTGATAGGGATAGCGTCCTTGAAACTGCAGCGACCACAAGGATTACTGTGCAGAATGGAAACATCTGCCTTAATGGAGTGGATGTGGAGGATAAGCTACATACTCCTCTGGTTGACAAGTACGCATCTCCTGTGTCCTCAGACCCTAGGCTCAGGGAAATTGTCACAGGAGAGGTGAGGGAGCTGGCTGGAACCATGAACATTGTCACCGAAGGACGTGACACCACTACTGTCATATTCCCAAATGCAGAATATAAATTCTATTTTGACGCTTCCCCGGAAGTAAGGGCTCTTCGCCGGCTTTCTGAGCAGCCAGAGCTTAATTATGATGAAGTACTGCATGGAATTATCGAGAGAGACAGGAACGATATGAATAAGAGTGTCGGTGCCTTGAAAATTGCAGAAAATGCCATATATCTTGACACCACCAACTTGACTATAGATGCAGTTTGTGAGAAAGTCTACAATGCTATGCAAAAGCATTGAGCGTGGTAATTTAGTTGTAGGAGAAAGTGGAATGGAAAAGGAAACAATGATGCAGTCATATATGGAACAGCATCTTATGTCAATTCCGGAATTAGAAGTCGGTCAGATCGTAACCGGTACTGTTGTACAGACAAATGACGAGACTGTCCTCGTTGACATCGGCTATAAGTCAGAGGGTCAGGTTCCAGTCGATGAGTTCATCGAACTGCCTAAGATTGGAGACAAGGTCGCCCTTACAATCCTTAAGCTGGACAATGGTCGCGGACAGGTTGTTGTATCAAAGAAGAGAGCAGAGGCCAAGGAGAGAACAGAGGTTCTCAGAAAGGCAGCTGAAGAAAGAACTCCGATCCTCGGAAAGTTCGTCAAGGTCATCAAGGGTGGCTATGAAGTCGACCTTGGTGCTGACTATAAGGGATTCTGCCCACTTTCAAAGGCAGATGTCGTAAGAGTTGAAGATCCTGAGACCCTTGTTGGCAAGACAGACTACTTCATCATTGACAAGTTCCACAATGGAACAAAGCTGAAGAGTGTGGTTTCCAGAAGAGAGTATCTTGAGAACAAGATCAAGGAGAACAGACAGCAGTTCTTCGAAGCTGCTCACGTTGGTGATGTGGTACAGGGCGTTGTCAAGTCCTTCACATCCTTCGGTGCCTTCATTGATCTCGGTGGCTTCGATGGTCTTCTCCATATCAACGATATGTCCTGGGGTCATGTCACAAGACCAAAGGATTTCGTAAAGAAGGGTCAGATCGTCCAGCTCAAGCTCATCAACATCGATCCTGAGACTCAGAAGATCAACCTCTCCTTGAAGGCAATGGAGCCAGATCCATGGTCAACATTCGACCAGAAGTATCAGATTGGCGATGTTGTAAAGAGACCTGTAACAAAGATTGCCAACTTCGGTGTATTCATTGAAATCGAGCCTGGTATCGAAGGTCTTGCACACATCTCTGAACTTTCCTGGACAAAGAGAATCACCAACCCTAAGGAAATCGTCAACATCGGCGATGTTGTTGAAGCTAAGATCCTTGGTTGGGACCTGGACCAGAAGAGAGTATCCCTTGGCCTCAAGCAGCTTGAAGAGAATCCATGGGACACAATCGCTGAAAGATACCCAATCGGCAAGGTCATCACAGGACCAGTTGTTAAGGTTACAAACAGCGGTGCATTCGTCAATCTTGAAGAAGGTATCGATGGATTCCTGCACATTGACGACATCTCCTGGACAAAGAGAATCAAGAGCATGGACCAGTTCTGCAAGGAAGGAGACAACATTGAAGTTGTTGTTACCAAGGTTGAGCCAGAGAACAGAAGAATCAAGCTTTCTGTAAAGCAGCTGGAAGGCAACCCATGGCAGACACTCAAGAAGGATTATCCTAAGTTCTCAACTATCACAGGTACAGTATCTTCCGTTACAGACTTCGGTGTTTTCGTGAAGGTCATCGGTGATATCGAAGGTCTCATTGCCAAGACAAATCTGGTCGGTCCAGATGAACCATACACAGATGCTGTTCTTGAGTCATATAAGGAAAAGGTCGGTCAGCCTGTTACAGCTATGGTAATTGACGTAGACGCTCAGAAGCAGAAGCTTTCCCTGTCCATCAGAGAGATGATCAAGAGAAGCCAGGAATCTGAGATGGCCAAGTACATGGCTGAAACAAAGGATGATGACGATTCCTACAATCCTTTCGCTGATCTTCTGAAGAAGTAAGCATAATTAAACATAAGGGAGGGCAGGGTGACCTGCTTTCCCGAAGGATTATTTATGGCAAAGAACAAAGATAAGGAAGTTCAGCTGACAGCGTCTGAAAAGATGACACAGAGTGTAGACAGCTGGCTCGGAAGACATATTAAGTTGATTGCTTCAATTGTGATTGCAGTTGTTGCAGTCATTGTCATTGCTGCTATTGTTACAGTTGTAGTCAACAACAATCAATCCAAGAGATATGAAAAGCTTGATGCTGTCACAGCATCCTATGCTGAATTCTCTGCAATGGATGGTGATGCTGAGGGTTATGCTGAAGCAAAGAACAATGTCATTGCTGGAGCAGAGGAGCTTGCCAAGAATCCAAAGAATTATCCTGGAGCAAAGGCAAACCTGATTCTTGCTGATATGGCTTTCGATGATGGTGACTACAATAAGGCAATTGAGCTTTACTCTCTTGTTGCTTCTTCCCAGACAAAGACTTTCCTGAGAGAAGTCGCCCTTATGAGCCTTGCCGCCAGCTATGAAGAAAATGGTGATAAGGCTGCAGCCCTTAAGGTCTACAACGATTTCTTTGACGAATATGATACAGAAAGCTTCTATTCCTCACGTGCTCTCTTCAATGCTGCACGTCTTACTGAGGAAACAGACAAGGCTCTCGCTATCTCAATCTATGAGCAGCTTATCGCTTACTTCGAAAGCTACAATTCTGAGTATGCAAAGCTTGCCAAGTCTAGAGTTGCACAGCTTAACTAAAGATTAGATTTTCTAATTCTTGAAGGAGGATTATAGGTGAAGAAAAGACATCTGTTTATTTCTTTACTGATCCTCCTTATTTTTTCATCCTGCGGCATTCCCAACATGGTTGTTCCAGATTCCAATGCTGTTTCCATTTCCGCGGATGACACTTCAGATAGCTATACTATAACAATTAACGATCCCTTCCTTCTTAATCGGAGTAATCTTTCTTCCTATTCTCCAGAAATATACCTGTTTTATACAGTATCCACTCAATCGACTTCCTCGGGTGGATTCTCAAAGCTTATTACTACCTTCAACACCAACTATTGCTCTTATCCTGACTGCAAGCCTCTTTCCTCCAGCGATGGAGAAGTAGGGTTTCTTGACGAAAGCTATAACGATGACACATATTCACTATTTCTATTCAATGGAAATAGTGGAATAATCTCAAATTCCTACTTGGAAGGAGATAAGTTTAATCTAAAGTTCTCACAAAGTGATAATGACCTTATCCTTTCCATATATGGCTCAGATGGATCCCTTATTACAGAGAGACCATTGAAGAGCAATGGTAATAACAGTTTCTTCTCCAATGAATTCCAGAATGAAATAGGTAGTGAAGTTGATAGCCTTGAGATATATGCTGTGATTTCTTATTCATTCTCAGAGTATTCCAATGTCTGGAA
>JAEDOD010000041.1 GCA_016302165.1 Sphaerochaetaceae bacterium | reverse complement strand
GACAAGTCCTTCAACGCAGCAGCTTGGAGAGGAATCCTTTCCTTCTATGGCGACGGCGGTGCAGGAAGAGGAACACTCTATGAGAACATCACAGCCCAGACAGCTGATGACTATGTTCCAAACCTGAAGAACGCTTCTGAAGCAGACTGGGACCTGATCATCACAACAGGTTTCACATGGGGTGATGCTCTTACTGAAGTTGCAGCTCTCTACCCAGACCAGAAGTTCATCATCGTTGACGTAGACTACCTCCCACAGACTCCAAACCTCACACAGTACATCTATGAAGAGGAGCAGGGATCCTACCTTGTCGGTGTTGCAGCAGCTACACAGGCTAAGGCAGATGGCATCGCCAATCCTAAGTTCGGATTTGTCGGTGGTGTTGCAGGTGCTACAATCACAAAGTTCGAGATCGGTTACATCGAAGGCGTCAAGAGCGTCTATCCAGATGCACAGATCGTTGACTACTACGTAAACAGCTGGGGCGATCCAGCTTCTGCAAAGACAGCTGCCAAGTCTATGTATGACAGTGGCGTCTACTGCATCTTCGCAGCAGCAGGTGGAAGCGGACTTGGTGTAATCAACCAGGCTAAGGAAGAGAGACTTGCCGGCAAGAACGTCTGGGCTATCGGTGTAGACTCCGACCAGTATGAAGACGGTGTATACACAGCAGGTAAGTCAGCTGTCCTCACATCCATGCTCAAGATGGTCGAGAACTCAACTCTCGATGCTCTTAACAAGGTCAAGGACGGAACATGGAATGGTGGCGTCGTCACACAGAACATGATGAACGAAGGTGTTGGATATTCCAAGGCAAACGCTGAGCTGAAGGCTGAAGCAATTGCAGCAGCTGATGCAGCAGCAGCAGACATCCTTTCCGGAAAGCTGGTTGTTGACAAGACATACGCAGCTGCAAAGGCAAAGGGAATTGCACCTGCAGGTCTGGGAGCAATCGACGACTGATTAATAATCACTTGTTTCAGGGACACGCTCCAAGAGGGGCGTGTCTTTGGAATTTCTTCCCAAGGTGTTATGGAGACAGACGCCTTGTGAAGAAATAAAAAGGTGGTTCAAGTGAGCGAATATGCAATCCAGATGCTAGGCATCACAAAAACCTTCCCGGGCATCATAGCCAACGACAACGTGAACCTGGAAGTCAGGAAGAATGAAGTCCTTGCAATCCTTGGCGAAAATGGTGCCGGTAAGAGTACACTCATGTCAGTGCTCTTCGGAGCTTATCCCCCAGATGCAGGAAAGATTCTCATCAATGGAAAGGAAGAGAAGATTACAGACCCCAACGTGGCCACAAAGCTTGGAATCGGTATGGTCCACCAGCACTTCAAGCTGGTCCACAACTATACTGTAACCGAGAACATTGTCCTGGGCAGGGAGCCTAGGAACAAGGCCGGAATCCTCTCCTTGAAGGATGCAGAGAAGAGGGTTGGTGAGCTTAGCGACAAATATGGCCTTATGGTTGACCCGAGAGCCAAGATTGACGACATCACTGTGGGCCAGCAGCAGAGAGTCGAGATCCTGAAGACACTCTACTCCGATTCAGACATCATCATCCTTGACGAGCCTACAGCTGTACTTACTCCTCAGGAAATCGATGAGCTTATGGAAATCATCCGCACCTTGAAGAAGGAAGGAAAGACCATTGTGCTCATCACCCATAAGCTGAAGGAGATCATGGCTGTTGCAGACAGGTGTACTGTCCTGAGACGTGGAAAGTATATCGGAACCATCGACATCACTCCTGAAACAAGCGAGCAGGAGCTGGCTACCATGATGGTGGGAAGAGCTGTAAAGTTCGATATCGACAAGGCTCCTTGCAATCCGGGAAAGGTTCTCCTTGAAATCAAGGACATCACTGTCAAAGACTCCATGGGAGTAAGCAAGGTGAAGGATCTCTCCCTTTCTGTAAGGGCAGGTGAGATTGTTGGAATTGCTGGAGTCGACGGCAACGGTCAGACAGAGCTTCTCTACGCTCTTTCCGGACTGTCCAAGGTGGAAAAGGGCCAGATAATCATGGACGGCGAAGATATAACAAACCTTTCCATCAAGGAAAGGATTGAGAGAGGTCTTGGCCATATTCCTGAAGACAGGCAGAAGCATGGCCTTGTGGGCGGATTTACAGTGGCTGAGAACTGCGTCCTTAAGGACTACTACTCTGATAAGTACACAGGCAGAATGGGAGTTCTGAAGTATGGCGAGATTACAAAGCACTCAGACGCTCTCATCGAGCAGTTTGATATCCGCTCCGGACAGGGATCTGTAACTCTTGCAGGCTCCCTTAGCGGTGGAAACCAGCAGAAGGTGATCGTCGCCCGTGAAATCTCCCTCTCCCCCAAGGTCCTCCTTGTGGCCCAGCCGACCCGTGGTCTTGACGTAGGAGCCATCGAATATATCAGAAAGAGACTGGTGGCCGAAAGGGATAAGGGCAGGGCTATTCTCCTTGTATCTTTCGAGCTTGACGAAATCATGAATCTCTGCGACAGGATTGCGGCCATCTCCAAGGGACAGATTGTGGGAGTATTCAACGAAGGTGAGAAGACATCTTCAGAAATCGGACTCATGATGGCCGGTATCAAGTCAAAGGAGGCCAAGTGATGGAAAAAAGAATCAAGAAAGAAAAGAAACCATTTATTGACTGGTTCCTTTCCTCCAATGGCGCAACCAGTGTTGCTGTAGTTATTCTTGGCTTCCTGGCTGGAGTGGTCCTGCTTCTGTGCATCGGAAAGAATCCTATGGGACTCTTCACATCCATTGGCCAGTCCATCTTCGGAAAATCAAGCAAGGCAGGCGGATGGAACTTCCGTACCGTTGGCGATACTTTGATGTTCTCTGTGCCTTATGTGCTCTGCGGTCTCTCCATGGCTTTCGCCAACAGGGTAGGTCTCTTCAACATCGGAGCTGAAGGCCAGTATACCATGGGTATGCTTGCAGCCCACATCGTGGCTGTATGTATTCCTTCCTTCCCTGGACAGTGGCTTTTATGTATCCTGGTTGCTCTCCTGGTGGGTGCCCTCTGGGGTGGAGTCGTAGGATTCTTGAAGGCAAAGTATAAGGTCAGCGAGGTTGTAGCCACAATCATGCTCAACTATGTGGCCCTCTACCTCTATCCTCTCATCTGTCTTAACCTTCTTCCTGAAGCAACAGTAAACAAGAGCGGCCGTACAGCTGACCTGGCAGAAGGTTCCCTTCTTACAAAGATTCTCTTTGAAGGCTCCAACTTCAACATCGGCTTTATCTTCATGATCCTTGCTGTAGTGGTCTTCTGGTTCATTATGGAGAAGACAAGGCTTGGCTTCGGTCTCAGGGCAACTGGATTCAACAAGAATGCAGCAAGATGCAGCGGTATCAACGATACAGGAAACATTACTCTTGCCATGGCCATCTCCGGCGCCTTTGCCGGTGTGGCGGGTGCAATCATCCTTCTCGGCTCCGTCCGATACTCCAAGATTCTTACAGCTCAGGATAACTACGGCTTCATGGGAATCGCTGTAGCCCTGGTAGGTAACAGCAAGGCTCTTGGCTGTCTTCTTGCCGGTTATCTCTTCGGTGTATTGAAGAGTGCATATTCCATTATGCAGGGCCTGGGAATTCCTAAGGAAGTTGTAAACATCATCCAGGGTCTCATCGTCATCTTCATCTCCTTCCGCTCCGGTCTCAAGCTTATTGAAGACAAGAGGTCCAAGGCAAAGATCAGAAGCATCAAGGAAAAGAGTGGAGAAAGCCCAAAGGCTGAAAAGGAGGCACAGAAATGATTGGAACAATATCTACTATAATGATGCTTGCAGCTCCTATTCTGATCATTGCCACCGGTGGCATGATCTGTGAACGCAGCGGTGTCACCAACGTCGGTCTTGACGGCCTTATGAGCATCGGTGCCTGCACTGCAGCTATCGTCCATCAACTTATGGAAGCTGCAGGAGTTGGAAGAATCTCTCTGACAGTGGCCCTTTTGGTGGCTGCTTTGGTGTCTATGCTCATTTCAGTGCTTCACGCCATTGCCAGCGTCGACCTTAAGGCTGACCAGACTATCAGTGGTACAGGAATCAACCTTCTTGCTGCAGGAATCACTGTCTTTGCCTGCCAGAGAATCTACGGAACAGACAGGTCCACCGAATTCAAGATGGGAATGGTGAAGGATGGACTTGGCTTCTATCCCACACTCTACATTGCAATTGTGGTAGTGGTCCTTGCATGGTTCCTTCTCTACAAGACTCCATTTGGAATGCATCTGAGAGCCTGCGGTGAGCATCCAGCCGCTGCAGACAGCGTTGGAATCAATGTTCGCCGCATCAGATATATCGGCGTCCTCTCTTCAGGATTCCTTGGTGGCCTTGCAGGTGGCTGCGCTGTATTGACACAGACCATCCAGTATACAAACACCTTTGTCAATGGACGAGGATTCATCGCCCTGGCAGCTGTGGCTTTCGGACGTTGGACTCCACTTGGAGTGACAGGTGCAAGTCTCCTTTTCGGAACTTCCCTGGCCCTTTCCACAATCTCTGCCATGACTCCAGCCCTTAAGGCTATTCCTACCCAGGTATTCAACATCATTCCATATCTGGTGACCCTTATCGCCCTGGTCATCTTCAGCGGAAGAGACTACGCGCCTAAGGCTGTAGGAATCCCATACGAAAAGGGAAGTTCGTAATACATTACCATTACTGGGGCCTTCGGGCCCCTTTTGAAAGGAGAATGCCTATGACACCTCACAATAGAGCGCAGGTAGGTGAGTTTGCCAAGACTGTGCTTATGCCTGGAGACCCCAACAGGGCCAGATTCTGCGCTGAGAACTACTTCGAGAATCCTCGCCTCATTACAGACGTGAGAGGAATTCCAGGATATACAGGTACATATAAGGGAATGCCAATATCAGTAATGGCCAGCGGTATGGGAGCCGCCAGCGTCGGTATATATTCCTATGAGCTTTTCACCCACTACGACGTGGATTCCATCATAAGGATCGGAACTTCAGGAGGCCTTCAGGACTACATTCCTGTAGGTGGCCTTGTTCTGGCTCTTACTGCCTCCACAGACCATAGCTGGGCAAGTCAATATAACCTAAGGGGAACTCTTGCTCCTGTGGTTGATTACGGCCTATTGGAAAAGGCTGTGGAGAAGGCAAAGGAGATGAAGCTTCCCTATTGGTGTGGAATGATCTTCTCTTCAGAGTATTTCTCCTCCTACAATGCCCTGGGCCCAGATGAATGGAAATCCTTTGCAAGAATGGGAGCCCTGGTCCAGGATATGGAGACCCATGCCCTGTACTGCAATGCAATGTATACAGGAAAAAGGGCCCTTTCCATCCTTACCATGACAGACAATGTGGTTACGGGAAAATCCTTTAGGGCAGAGGAGAGGATGGAAGGAAATAGGCCTATGATAGAACTGGCCCTTGAAACAGCCTACAGCGACTGGAGGGAAAGACAATGAGAAGAGTGATACTTGATGTGGATACAGGACACGATGACGCCATAGCCATCGCCATGGCTGCAGGCCTTAAGGACAGAATCAGAATCGAAGGCCTTATTGCTACAGCAGGAAACCAGGTACGGGAGAACACTCTTGAAAATACATTGAACCTGGCAGAGGCTCTGGAGATTGATGCTCCAGTATTCGCCGGCTCCTCATCTCCTCTTCTTCGTGATAGGGTGACAGCAGGAAATATCCACGGAAAGAATGGCTTTGAAGGACCTGTGTTTCCTCCACGCCAAAAGCAGCAATGCCAGGGAAACGGCATCAGATGGGCCATCGACCATGTAATAGCCAATCCTGGAGAGATAACCTTCGTCTCCGTAGGTCCCTGGACAGATCTTGCCGTAATGCTGAAAAGCGATGAGCGCTTTGCCCCTGCCCTGAAGGAGATCGTTCTTATGGGTGGAGCTGTGGACCATCCTGGAAATGTGACAGAAAGCGCTGAATTCAATGTGTTTGCAGATCCGGAGGCTGCTGAGATAGTGATGAAAAGCGGAGTGCCTACCACACTCTTCAGCCTGGACGTTACGCTGAAGCTTCTTCTCACAGATTCCGTCATAGAAAAAGTGAAGAAGATGGAGAATTCCAGATATAAGGAAATCTTCCTCTCGTCCATGGCTTTCTACACAGCATCCATAATGAAGTCCAATGGAGAGATGCCTGCAATGCATGACCCCTGTACAATAGCTTATCTCGCTGATCCTTCAATATTCACCTATTCCCATAGGCCCATTACAGTGGAGACCAAGGGTGGATACACATATGGAAAGACCACAGGAGGAAAGGAAAACCCCCAGAGTCCAGTAAAGATGGGAGTAGAGGTAGACAACGATAGATTCTGGTCGCTATTCTTTGAAGCTGTCAGAAGACTTCCATAACACTATAGGAGAAAATGCAATGGATGATTTAATGAAGAAGCTTCACGAAAGCGCAGAGTATATTTCTGGAAGAATCGGTGGGAGAAAGGTGGAGATTGCCATGGTCTTGGGCTCAGGCCTGGGAGAGCTGGGAGAGAAGATTGAGAATCCTGTCTTCATCGACTACCGCGACATTCCCCATTTCCCTGTTTCTACAGTTCCAGGACACAAGGGAAGACTGGTGGTGGGAGAGCTGGAAGGAAAGGGCGTAATGTGTATGCAGGGCCGGTTCCACTTCTATGAAGGCTGGTCCATGGATGAGTGCGTATATCCAATCAGGACCATGTTCATCATGGGAATCAAGTCACTTCTCCTTACCAATGCAGCAGGGTGCATCAACACATCTTGGAAGCCTGGTGACCTTATGCTCATTACAGACCACATAAAGCTGATTCCGGAGTCTCCAAACAGAGGACCGAACCATGATGAGCTGGGACCAAGATTCTTCGATATGTGCAACGCCTACGACAAGGATCTTATGGTCACAGCAAGGAAAGCTGCCGAGAAGAAGGGAATTGGCCTGAGGGAAGGAGTATATATGCTGTTCTCCGGTCCGAACTTCGAGACTCCGGCTGAAATCAGGTTCGCCCGTCTTGCTGGAGCTGACGCCTGCGGAATGTCTACAGTGCCGGAAGTCATTGCAGCCTCCCAGATGAGGATGCACGTCCTGGGTCTGAGCTGCATGACCAACATGGCGGCAGGAATCCTGGACCAGAGCCTTAACCATGAAGAGGTGATCGAGACAGGAAATAGGGTGAAGGGAACCTTCGAGAGCCTGGTAAGGGAAATCGTAAGGACCTGGCCAAAGGAAAAAATCTAAAAAGAGAGCGCCGGTTTTCGGCGCTCAACTATTAAAGGGCGGAAATTATTGCTGAAGAAAGATCCTCAGCAACCTTATCGATGCCTAGACCCGGGCGGACAGGCATGTCTCTATCCTCTTTATATACATAGGGTGGGTAGTCCAGGATATCCATGCCCAGGCTGTCTGCCCAAAGCTGAAGTCCTGTGGCGGCTGAAATGCCTGCCTCCTCCCCATACATGGATGAAGCAAAGCCATAGAAAAGCCTATTTTCCATATCCCTTGAATCCAGAAGAGGGATGGTCTGGTCAAGGAAAGCCTTCATTTCAGCTGTGGGAAGGCTGAAAATTGCTGGGCACCCCATTATGGTCACATCACCTTTTCTAAGCTTCTCCATGGATGCCAGAGGCAAGGAGATGATGTCTTCATAGTATTCGTTGGCTTCATTGCTCTCAGCTGCAGAAAGATGAAGGTCTGGGTCTTCGACGCGGTAGATTCTTGCGTCCACGCCCTTCTCCTGAAGTTTTTCCTGGAAAACTTTTGCGATAAGGAGAAGGTTACCTGTAACAGAATGGATGATGATGTTTGCTCTCATTCTATCCTCCTATGGATATGGTAACATTTTTTCATGGGTGGGGAGAAACGAAATTGTGGAAAGAGTGTGAAGTTTAAAAAAGCCAAAAGTTCAAAAGTCGGGGCAAAAAATGCAACATTTCAATTTTTTGTTGCGATGTTTCCTTTTATCCACAACAATTATACCTCCGATTAATTGACCATGATACTACTGCCCTATAAAATGGTTTCATCAACACAAAACTAGGAGATAATAAATGAAAAAGACAATTGCGGTTCTTTTGGCTCTCGTACTTTGTTTCTCAGTTTTTGCACAGGGTGCAGCTGAATCCAAGTCCACAGCCCTTAAGGTGGGTATGGTCACAGACTCCGGTACAATCGACGATAGATCCTTCAACCAGGGAACTTTCGAAGGTGTAAAGAAGGCTGCTGAGGAATTCGGACTTGAATATACATATCTCAAGCCATCTGGAACAACAACAACTGATTATGTGACAGCAATCACAGACCTCTATGATGCTGGATACAGATTCGTTGCTTGCCCAGGCTTCCTTTTCGCTGATGCAGTTGGTCAGGTACAGGCTATGTATGACGACCTTAACCTGGTAATCATCGACTCCACACCAAGTGGCGAAACAGGTGCAAACACAGTTGCTGTCCTCTTCAAGGAGCAGGAGTCTGGCTTCCTTGCTGGTCTCGCTACAGCTCTCAAGCTCCAGGAAGGTGGAGTAGGCTTCCTCGGTGGTATGGAGATCCCATCTGTCCAGAGATTCAACTGGGGCTTCCAGCAGGGTGTCATCTACGCCAACGAAAACTATGGCACAAAGATCGAGATGGATCCTTCCAACTTCGTCTATTCCGGATCCTTTGCTGATATCGCTCTTGGCCAGCAGATTGCAAACACAATCTACAGCAAGGGTGTAAAGGCTATCTTCTGCGCAGCTGGTACAACAGGTGTAGGCGGACTCAACGAAGCCAAGAACAGAAACCTCAAGGGTGAAGAAGTATGGGCTGTCGGTGTTGACGTAGACCAGTACTACGAAGGCGACCTTGGAAACGGCAAGTCCTGTATCCTCACTTCTGCAATGAAGGATGTCACAGGTGTTGCATACGACATGATCAAGGCTCTTGTTGAAGGAACATTCCCAGGCGGATCAGTTCTTAACCTTGGTATTGCTGAAGGCAGAGCTTGTATCCCAGCTACCAACCCTAACCTCACTCCTGAAATCGAGGCAAAGGTTGCTGAAGTTGAAGCTCTCATCAAGTCTGGTGCAATTGTCGTAAGCGACAACGGTGCCGGCCTCATCAAATAAGATAAGACTTTTCGGCTTATGTAGGGCCGCCCGTTGAAGGCGGCCCTTTATGAGTATATAGACTGCGCATATGCGCCCTCATTGGAGAAGGAATGAGTCACGTCATTGAAATGTTGGGTATCCGGAAGGAATTCCCTGGAATTGTCGCAAACGACGACATCTACCTGAGAGTGGAGGAAGGCGAGATACACGCCATCCTAGGTGAGAATGGAGCAGGAAAATCCACTTTGATGAGCATCCTATTCGGTCTCTATAAAGCTGATAAGGGTGTGATAAAGGTAAGGGGCAAGGAAGTATCAATCAAGAGCCCCAACGATGCCTATGCCCTGGGTATCGGTATGGTCCATCAGCATTTCCAGCTGGTCCATAACTTTACAGTTGCAGAAAACATCATCCTGGGCAAGGAGGGAGGCTTTGTATACGACATAAGGAAGGCCTCCAGGAAAATCAAGGAAATATCAGAGAGGTACGGTCTGCAGATTGAACCTGATATGGTCATCGAGGATATTACAGTAGGAATGCAGCAGAGAGTGGAGATATTGAAGATGCTCTACAGGGATGCTGATATCCTTATCTTCGACGAACCTACAGCTGTCCTTACCCCTCAGGAAATAGATGAGCTTATAGAGATCATGAAGAATCTGGCAAAGGAAGGTAAGAGCATTATCCTCATTACCCATAAGCTGGATGAAATCAAGCGCACAGCAAAGAGATGTACCGTCATAAGGCGGGGCAAGTTCATTGGAGAAGTGGATGTGGCATCCACTTCAGCCCAGGAAATGGCTGCAATGATGGTGGGCCGCCCAGTATCCTTCGTCGTGGAGAAGGAGAAGAGGGAGCCTGGAGAAGTGATGCTTGAAGTTAAGGACCTTAACGTCAGGAACAATAAGGGAGTTCTTGGAGTGAAGGACTTCTCCCTGGCTATCAGAAGTGGAGAGATCGTTGGCATCGCCGGAGTTGACGGCAATGGCCAGACAGAGCTTGTCGAGGCCATAACAGGACTGAGAAAGATTGAGTCAGGCTCTGTGCTCTTCAAGGGTGAAGACATTACTTCCCTTTCCATCAAGGACAGGAATGACAGAGGCCTGGGCCATATTCCTGAAGACAGGCAGAAGAGAGGCCTTGTGCTGGGCGCTCCTCTTACCACCAATATGGTGATCAAGGATTTTGATAGGCCTCCATTCTCCAGAAAGGGCCTTCTGAACCAGGAAGCCATAAGGGAATACTCTGCTTCCATCGTGAAGGAATTCGATGTAAGAAGCGGAGAGGGAATCGACAGCCTTGCAGGTAAGCTCAGCGGTGGAAACCAGCAGAAGGCCATCATCGGACGTGAAGTCACAAAGGATCCGGATGTGCTGATTGCCGTTCAGCCTACCCGTGGTCTTGACGTAGGAGCCATCGAATTCATCCATAAGGCCCTGGTGACACAGCGTGACAAAGGCAAGGCTGTGCTCCTGGTATCCTTCGAGCTGGATGAAATCTTCAACCTTTCAGACAGGATCGCTGTAATCAATGCCGGTCGCCTTGTAGACATAGTGAAGACAGAAGACACGGATGTACACAAGGTTGGATTGATGATGGCTGGAATCAAAAGTGAAAAAGAGGAGGCCAAGTGATGGGAGTAAAAAAGATGAAAAAACTTGGAGAAGCCAGAAAGGCTTCCAGCATCCTGGTTTCCATTTCTGCTGTATTTCTGGGAATTGTTGCAGCATCAATCCTTATTCTTCTCATTGGAAAGAATCCTATCAAGGGATTTGAAAGGCTTATGTTTGGAGCCTTCTCCAACAAGAGAAGAATCGGAAATACTTTGGCAATGTCTACCCAGCTCATATTGATGGGACTTTCCTTCTCCTTTGCCTACAAGACAGGTCTCTTCAATATCGGAGGCTCCGGACAGATGCTTATGGGAGGAATTGTGTGTACTATTCTAGGTCACTACCTTCCTTCCTCCATGCCAAAGCCCATATTCATCGTCATCGTGATTCTTGCAGCCATAGTCACCGGTGGTCTCTGGGGACTCATCAGCGGCTTTCTGAAGGCTAAATTCAATGTCCATGAGGTCGTTTCCTCAATTATGCTCAACTGGACCGCCTTCTGGCTTGTATACGACTTCATTCCCCGCTTCGTAAAGGATAAGGCCATTGCCGTAAAGTCTGAGCCTCTTCCTTTCTCCAGGACACTTGGCCTCCAGTGGCTCCGTGATATGACAGGAATGAGTACATTGAACCTGGGCTTTTTGATTGCCATCGCTTCCTGCATCATCATCTGGTTCATCCTTGAGAAGACCACCCTTGGCTTCAACCTGAAGGCTGTGGGATCCAACAGGTACTGCGCTGAGTATGCCGGAATCAAGATCAACCGTTCCATCATGGCCAGCATGGCCATCGCAGGAGCCCTTGCAGGGCTAGCCGGTCTTACCCGCTACTGCGGATATGATACTCTCATGGAAATGGGAAAGATGCCAGGAGAAGGCTTCGACGGTATTGCCGTTGGCCTTCTTGGTAACTGCTCTCCTCTTGGAGTATTCTTTGCAGCCATATTCTTCGGTGCCCTGAAGATGGGCAAGGGATCTCTGGCGGCAACAGGAATTCCGACTGAGATTGCAGACACTATCATTGCAATCATCATCTACTTCACGGCCACCAACATAATTATCGCTTCCTTCTGGAACAACAGATTCAAGAAGAGCTATGAGAAGAGAAAGGCCAAGGAAAGAGAGGAGAAGAAGGAGGAGAAAGTATGATCGGTATCTGGGATATAATCAAAGTAATATTTCCTGCAGCAATAGCCTATACAATGCCCCTTCTCATGGGAGCCTTGGGAGGCCTCTACTCTGAGCGTAGCGGTGTAACAAATTTGTGTATCGAAGGTCTCATGCTCTTCGGATGCTTTGCCTCCGCAGCTGCCATCGTCAAGCTTCAGGCTGCAGGCGTAGGGTTTACACTATCGATTGTAATCGGAATAGTAGTCGCAATGGTTGCCTCCATGGCCCTTTCCTACCTTCACGCCTTGGCTTCAATCAACCTGAAGGCTGACCAGACCATCAGCGGAACTGCAATCAACATGCTCTCCACAGCCTTGACCATGTTCCTTGCCCAGACCATAACAGGTAGCGGTAACATTACGATAGTAAGAGGAATCATCAGAAGCGATATTCCGCTTCTCTCCTCAATTCCTGTGCTGGGACCTCTGTTCTTCTCTCAGACATATTGGACCACCTGGCTCTGCCTTGGAATCTGGGGAATCTCCTACTTCCTTCTCTACAGAACCAATTTCGGCCTGAGGCTCCGTGCCTGCGGTGAGCATCCATCAGCTGTAGCTTCCGCCGGAATAAATGTCCATAGGATGAGATACATTGGTGTTCTCCTTTCTGGAGTGCTTTCAGGTCTTGGAGGAGCTGTAATCCTTGTAACCTATGCAGGTGAGTATAACAGCGGGGCTGGAATAAACGGCCTGGGCTTCCTTGCCATCGCCGCCCTTATCTTCGGACAGTGGAAACCTTTGGGAATCCTTGGCTCCACAGCATTCTTCGGTCTCTTCATGACCATTGCCAATGTGGGAAGAGTACTTCCAGGAATATCTGAAATACCTACAGGCTTCCTGGGCCTGTTCCCATATTTCGCCACTCTTGTGGCCCTGGTGTTCTCCAGCAGGAAGAGCGCTGCTCCTCTTGCTTCAGGTCAGCCATTCTAGAATCAGGGAGGTGTAAAAGCCTCCCATTATTTCAGATTTGTTCTACAATACTACCATAAGTGGCAGAGCATAATGCACTGCCTCAGTGAGGATTCAATATGAAAGAGTTGGCTATATTGTTTTTCGTTCCCTTCCTAGGTACTGCCCTAGGCTCTGCTGCAGTATTCTTCTTTCCCAATGGCCTTGGCTCCAGGACAGAAAAGGTGATTCTGGGCTTTGCTTCAGGAGTAATGGTGGCCGCTTCCGTTTGGTCTCTTCTCCTTCCAGCCATTGAGTCATCATCCTACTATACAGCAGCCATAGGCTTTCTCCTTGGAGTGGCTTTCCTTCTTCTCCTTGACTTCATCACTCCTCATCTCCATCCCAATGCCAATGAGCCGGAGGGACCGAAGACCAAGGCTTCAAAGTCTCTTCTGCTGATTCTCTCCGTAACTCTTCATAACATTCCGGAAGGAATGGCTGTAGGAGCTTCTGCAGCAGCTGCCATGGCCGCAGGAGCTGGAGTTCCTTTCGCTTCCGCCCTTGCACTTTCCCTTGGAATAGCACTTCAGAATCTTCCTGAAGGCATGGTGGTGGCAATGCCTCTCCTTGGTGATGGAAAGAGGAAGTTCAGGGCCTTTGGTCTTGGAGCCCTGTCTGGAATAGTGGAGCCCATAGGTTCCATAGTGGCCTTTATCTTTGTGGCCAGAATTACAGCCCTTCTTCCAATCCTCCTTTCCTTTGCAGCTGGAGCCATGTTCTATGTGGTGGTGGAGGAGCTGGTGCCGGAGATGAGCGAAGGAGAGCACTCCAACCTTGGATCCATGGGAGCTGCTATAGGCTTTGCCTGTATGATGCTTCTGGATGGAATTTTCGGCTGATGATTTCG
>JAEDOD010000040.1 GCA_016302165.1 Sphaerochaetaceae bacterium | reverse complement strand
ATCATGAAAACAAAGCATCCATAGCGTCCGATCTCTTCCACTGTCTCAAGAGCCTTATTCTGATAGATGTTTTCAAAGCCATCCTTATTCTTGAGGGCAAATATGATGTTGGGAACCATAAAGACTCCCATGAACGAGAGGCCGAAGAGGTTTATGTATTCCATACCTACTATCTCCTGGCTTTACTTTTCATCCACTCGACTATCATTCTCTTCTCCTCAGGAGTGTGTAGATAGTGATAGGAGCCTTCAAGGACTGTAAGGTCAGGAAAGATCTTACGGGTAATGGAGATATCCATCACTTCGTCCAGGCTACCTGCAATTGCATGTGTCTTTACATTCCACTCCATTCTATGGCTTCTGGCATAGGTGAGATATTCATAGGAAAGATCCCCAATATTCCCTTTCTCCTTAAGCTCCTCTTCCGTGACTCCACTATATTCCATCATGCCAAGAATAAGCTTCTCCATGTCAGAGACAGGAGATATGAAGAAAGCTTCCTTCACCCTATCCGAAAGACCTGAGGAAAGGAAGAAGTAGGCTCCGATGCTGATAGCTATCAAAGTAAAGTCCTTGATGTCTCCAAGGAGGCTTCTCACTTCCCTTCGAAACTCCCAGGGCGTAGTGCTGTGGTAATCAAGGGATAGAAACTCTTCGTCGGGAAAAACACTTCTGAAAGCTTCAGCTTCACCTGTGTTTCCACCCTTTCCATGTACAAATACAACCATGGAGAAAGGATAATTATATCTGAACACCTTTTCAAGATAAATCATCCTTTCGCCAAAGATATTGGAAGAACTCGAAATCAGATTGTTTTAGCGTTCTTGATGCACTCTTCCTGACTGTTAATCATCTCCATTATCGAGAGAGCGCTGTTGGTGAAGAGGAGCTTTCTTTCTTGTTTTCATTTCAGCCATAACCTATCCTTTCGTGTCTCTTTACTCGCTGACACTCCAGGATAGATTTATGACTATTCTCTTCGGGTCTGGCCCTAATTTACTCTTTTTCTCTGATCAAGCCCTGTAAGTTAAGCCTAGTAGATATTCCTGTTTCGCCTATATTGGCTCCATACGTTTTCAAAGAAGTCATCATCTTCAGGTATGGGTCTGGCATCCCGATAGGAGAAGACCACATTTCCCTTCTCATACTTTACTTCCTGGATCTGGGGCCTTTTCTCCTCCTTCTCCAGAGAGTATATGAATCTATGGTCAAGATTCCTTGGCTTCACTTCTCCCTTCTCGTCCGAGTAGAGGGCGGAGCCTCTGCTCTCTCCTCCCTTCTCCACATAATCTATCATTGCAGAGAGGTAGACCTTCTGAGTAATGAGAGCATTTCTCAGCTGAAATAGGCTCCATATCCTTCCCTCTGAGGTAGCTTTTATGGAAGAGAAAGAAGAAAGGTAGCGGTCAACTGTAGATAGTGCCTTTCTCATTGCATCCAGATTTCTGATGGCAGAGCCGGAAAGACTCATTTCTTTCCTTACTTCTTCGTAGACACTGTCGCTGTCCATCTCTCCCTGGAGGGCTGATGAAACCAAATCCTCGATTTCCTTTATCTTTTCTGTAAGAGCATCTCCATCAGGCTTCCAGTCTCCAGTACACTTCTCAAGGATCCATGATACAGCACGCCTGGAGCCACACTGGCCAGCGTTAAGGGCAGAGCCTCCTGGACGGTAGACACCGTGGGAAGCTGCACACTCACCCACAGGGAAAAGGCCCTTTATATTTGACTCCCACCAAGTGTTCATCAATAGGCCGCCATTGTTGTGCTGGGCGCATAGGCCTATCTCCAGATATTCCTTCTCCAGGTCCACTCCTTTATCCAGATAGAAGCTGTAGGCTGGTTCGTTAAGCTTCTTCAGCCTCTTTATGGGAGTATCCCCTGTAGCACCTGAAGCTTCCAGGTATTCCCTGGCTTCCTGGCTAAGCTCATTCCAAGGGATGGGAAGGAAGTCGGGGTTATGGATGAAGTCCAGATAGACTTTTCTCCCCTTCTCGCCCTCCAGATAGCAAAGGACATCAACGATTGAGGATCCTTTTTCAAGCTTTCTTACATCAAAGGGCCACTGGTAGCCCTTGAGAAAGACACGGGAAAGCATTTCAGGTCTGGAATACACATATTCTGAAAGGAAATCATATTCCTTCCCATCCTTATCCACTGAGACAAAACGGGGAAGAACCTGCATATAGGATCCTGAGACATTCCATCTTGGACGAAGGGAAGAAAGGCCATACTGCCACTCTGTAAGGTTTCGTCCCATGGCACCAGCCTCCAGCGCGACTCCCGTGGCTCCAAACTGGCTCATAGGGTATACGGAAAGAGAGTAGATTCCAGCAGGTCCCCCTGTGGCAAGAATCAGATTCCTGCATAGAATGGCCATTGTCTTTCCTGTCTTTCTCTCAATGAAGAGGGCTCCCTTTACTCTATCCTCTTCTGTCAGGATCCTTACCAGCTGATAGCCGTCAAGAATCTCGATGCCATCCTTTTTCACCTCCGCTTCCAGCTTTTCTGTCATATAGCGGGAAGTATAGGGGCCGGCTGAAGTTGCTCTTCTATGAGGATCATGGTCTGTCTTGTAGCCAATGTATTCCCCATACCGATTGGTTGGGAAAGGAACTCCCAGGTCCACCAGACGTAAAAAGGAAGGAGAGGAAAGGGAAGCTTCAACCAGGGCTATGTCTCCGTCTACGCATCGGCCATTATAAAGGTCCTGGGCCAGTTCCCTGACGCTGTCTCTGTCACTGCCGGAAAGGGAAAGCTTGTAGTAGGTCTGCTTGTCAGAACCGGTGTTTCTGCTGGTGCCAGCCTTTATTCCTTCAGTGACAATCAGGATGTCTTCCGCCCCGCCCTTATGGAGAAGATCTGCAGCATTGAAGCCTGCAGCTCCTGTACCCACTATCACTGTCTCTGCAGAATAGACAGCTGTTTCTGATATCTTTCCATATTCTTTCATATCTACAGTCTCTTGATGTGGAAACCACCGTCAACGTCGATGTAGTTTCCTGTAGTGTATAGGAAGTGGTCGTCGGCAAAGGCTGATACAGCGTCAGCTATATCTTCAGCCTGGCCCCATCGGGCAATGGGGAAAGCTCCTTCTTCAATCAGCTTATTGTACTTCTCTGTAACTTTGCTGGTCATATCGGTTGCTATGACACCTGGCCTTATTTCATGTACAAGAATTCCTTCTCCTGCAAGCCTATCGGCATAAAGCTTGGTCAACATGCTGACTCCAGCCTTGGATACGCAGTATTCACCACGGCTGGTGCTGCTGACTTCAGCTGAGCAGGATGAGATATTGATGATGGTTCCTCTTTTCTTGAATAACTTCTCCTGATTAAGCATCTCCTTGGCCACCAGCTGTGTAAGGAACATATTTCCCTTGGTATTGATGCCCATGACCCTGTCAAAGCTCTCTTCGCTCATTTCCAATAGGTCTGCCCTTACCAGGGGAGCAACTCCTGCGTTATTCACCAGTACGTCTATCCTTCCGAAAGCTTCCATGACAGAGGAGACAATTCTCTTTCTGTCTAAGCTTTCTCCGATGTTGCCCTGGATATAGATCCAGTCTGTTCCGTCAGAGGAAAGAATGTCCAGGTTTGCCCTGTTCTTCTCTTCACTTCCTGTGGCCACCACAGCCACCCTAAAGCCATCCTGGCCCAGCCTCCTGGCAATGGCAAATCCTATTCCTCTGCTTGCTCCTGTAACGAGAGCTGTCTTTTTTGTCATAGTGTCACCCCCTGAAATTTGAAGGAAGATTCTTCTTCTCTTCAAGCCATTCCTTATAGAACGGCATAAATGTAGCGTTGTCCCTGATTACGCAGCCTGTAGGCTTATGGGCTCTGATAAGGTCTCCGCACTTACCACAGGTAAGACAAACTCTCTTGGGATCAATGCGTCCATTTTTCACTATCTCATTGGCAAAGTCCGGATCAGCAAAGGCCATTCTCCCGAACAAAAAGCCGTCAGCCATTCCTCTCTCCACAGCTCCTGCTGCATAGAGGTCTGCAAATTCCCTGAGATAGGTGGGAGCTGAGCCATAGACAATCATTTCCGGAACTGTCTTCTTTATCTCTTCCACTCCATGGACCATACGGCTTAGCCCCTGGAAAGGATGCTCATCTGGCGGATACTTTCCGCTGTCAAAAGGCCTTGTGACATGGGTTGTGGCATAAGGGTTTCCCATGGTTATGTTACACAGAGGAAGAGAGAATTCATTCCATAGCTCAGACATTAGTCTCTTTGGTTCCGTCAGATCCAGCCTTCCCTCTGCATCCTGTCCCCAGCCCCTCGAGTCCTTAGGGTATCCGTCATAGATTCCAATTCTTGCTGTCACGAAGAAGTCTTTGTCTTCATAGGCCTTTGCAGCCCTGATTGAGTTCTTCAATAGCCTGGTCCTGTTTTCGTAGCTTCCACCATACTCACCCTTTCTGTCATAGGCGGCAGCTACTTCCTGAAACAGGTATCCATGGCAACACTTGATGTCTACAGCATCAAAGCCTGCCTTCTTTGCCAGGAGCGCTGACTCTCCGAAGCTCTCTTCTGTCCGCCTCAGGTAGTCATCGCTGACAATGCATGAGTCGTCAGCACTTCTGAAAGTCTCCAGATATGCGTTTCTCTGGGCAATGAGAGGACGTGGCCTGTTACCTGGATTGGAGTATCGGCCTGAGTGGTTGGACTGCATAATAAGTAATGGCTCATAGCCATTGGCCTTCATCCCGGCTTCCTTAACCTTCTCATTCATTCTTTTGAATGCGTCAAGGTTCTCTTCATTGATGAGAAGCTGGGTCTGGCTGGACCTGCCCTCCTCCACCAGGGATATTGCTTCGTACCAGATTATACCGGAGCCGCCTATAGCTTCACGCACATATCGCCTTTCCGTGTACTCGCTGGGTTTTCCCTCCTTAGTGGAGTCTGCTCCCTCCATGGGAGCAATTCCCAATCTGTTTGGAACATGAAAGCCCTTAATATCCAAGGCTGCAGCAAGAGCTGAAGTATTCTCTGCAAAAGGAAGATCAACAGAGAGCTCCCTGCACTTCTCCTTTACTTCCAGAAGAGTCTTATAGTGAAATCGTTCATGCATATTCTAGTCCTTTTTTCCTTTTTCCAGTTCTTTAGCCCAATGGTCCACAATTATTGATGGTGCATATACAAACATCAAAAGAAGTTTCTCTTCTCCAATGTTCATTAGGGAGTGCTTCTCAGAGGATGATATGAATACATAATCCCCTTCCTTCACTTCCCTTTCCTCCCCATCCACAGTGAGAAGCCCTCTTCCCTTGAGAATGGTGTAGCTCTCTACAGTTTCATGGTCATGAAGAGGGATGCTTCCACCCTTCTCCATCTCCACAAATCCTTGGCAGAATTTCTCTCCCTTCACAAGGCCATTCTGCCCTATCATCACCCGGGTCTTTCTTCCTGTGGGGAATACCATAGGCTCAATTTCGCTGATATTGCGTATCTCCACATCAGCCTCCGAGATATGCTTTTCTAACTTCGTCAGAGCCAAGAAGCTCCTCTCCCGTACCCTGAAGCTTGATCCTTCCGTTCTCCAGTACGTAGGCATAATCGCAGATGGAAAGGGCCTTCTTTGCGTTCTGCTCCACCAGGAGGATTGTAATTCCAGAGTCCCTGATTTTCTCTATCAGTTCATAGATCTGGTTGACGATGATCGGTGCCAGGCCCATGGAAGGCTCGTCAAGAAGGAGAATCTTGGGAGAAGCCATAAGACCTCTGCATACCGCAAGCATCTGCTGCTCTCCTCCTGACAGGGTTCCTGCAAACTGATTCTTCCTTTCCCTGAGAATCGGGAACATCTGGTACTGCTTTTCAACCATGTCCTTGATTTTCTTCTTGTCGCCACGGTAGGCTCCAACCAGAAGGTTATCCTCGATTGTGAGGCCAGAGAAGGTCTTTCTTCCTTCAGGAACATGGACCACTCCCTTCTGCACCACCTTATAGGCTTTCCTTGGAAGCTCCTCTCCGCAGAAAACTATCTTTCCTCCCACTGGCTTCACCAGGGCGCTGATGGCCTTCAGCAGCGTGGACTTGCCAGCTCCATTGGCGCCGATTATGGAACAGATCTGCCCTTTTTTCACTTCTACATTTACGTTCTTCAAAGCTTCGATATGTCCATAGTTCACGCTAAGGTCCTGGACACTAAGCATTACTTCACTCATTTTTCAGCCCCCAGATATGCTTCAATTACAGCCTTGTCATGCTGGACCTCATCGGCGCTGCCCACAGCTATGGTTTCACCGAAGTTCTGGACATGGATAAGGTCAGAGATGCTCATGACCAGGTCCAGCCTGTGCTCGATGAGAAGGATTGCAAATCCGAATTCCTTTGAAATACGCCTTATCAGCTCTGTCAGCTCTCCCACCTCCGTAGGAGTGAGACCTGCAGCAGGCTCGTCCAGGAGGAGAACCTTTGGCTGGCACATGAGAGCTCTGGCAATCTCGATCTTTCTCTGGTTGCCGTAGGAAAGGTTCTCAGGCCTTTCGTCCTTCTTGTCTGCCATACCTACTACATCAAGGTATTCTTCTGCCAGCCTTCTTCCCCTTTTCTCCTCCTTCATCCTGTTTGGAGTGGGAAAGAGGCCTCCCAGCACAGAGTAGTTGCTCTTAGGGTCAAAGGCGCAAAGTACATTCTCCTCAATGGTAAGGCCCTTGAATATTCTTATGTTCTGGAAGGTTCTTCCGATTCCCTTTCTTGTTATTTTGTATTGGGGAAGCCTGGTGATGTCTTCTCCATCCAGAATGACAGTACCGGAATCTGCCTGATAGACACCGGAAATAGTATTGAAGATGGTGGTCTTTCCAGCTCCGTTAGGCCCTATGATTCCATGGATCTCACCTTTTTCTGCCTTAAGGGAGAAATCTGCAATGGCCTTGATACCGCCGAAGTTCTTCTTTATATGGTTTATCTCCAAAAGTGCCATATCATTTACCTCCCTCTTTTCTCATCTTTCTGTCAAACTTCTTCAAAGCCTTCTTCATGTTTCTTGGAGTAAGCTCCCACTCGCCGAAGATTCCGTTAGGCTTGAAGTTCAGGATAAAGAGTACAAGTACTGCGTATACGATGTAACGATATTTGTTCAGGCTCTGCATGTACTGGGGAAGGAAGGTAAGGAAGGCTCCTCCGAAGATTGAGCCTGTCAAGCTGTTGACACCTCCGAAGAATACCATGATCACCCAGTCTGCAGATTTCTTCCAGCCGAAGTCTGTAGGGCCTACGTATCCTACGTAGAAGGCATACATACATCCAGCGAAGGCTGTAAGGCCGCAGGAAAGGAGGAATGCTATCATCTTGACCTTGGAAGTATTGATTCCCATGGCCTTAGCCGCCAGCTCATCGCTCTTGATGGCTATGCACTGTCTTCCATATTTACTGGTCTTGAAAAGTGCTGTAAGGGCAATGGCCAAAGCTGCAGCTATGACAGTGAACCCAACATTTACCTTTCTCGGAACTCCAATGAGGCCGAAGGCTCCACCTGTGTACTGGCTAAGAAGGAGAATAAGCTGGGCGATGGATTCGCCAAAGCCTAAGGTCACCAGAGAAATGTAGTCCCTTCTGAGCCTGACTACAGGAAATCCTATGACATAGCCCACAGCCACAGCAGCAATAATTGCCAGAAGGAATGCAAGATACATGTTCATTCCAAGCTTCAGTACCAGTAGGCCTGATACATATGCGCCTATGGCCATGAAGGCTGCCGAGCCCAGAGAGAACATTCCTGTAAGGCCGGTAAGGATGTAGATACCGCACACGGAAACCAGAGTTATGCACACCTGTGTAAGAACATAAAGAAACAGTCTCATACAGCCCTCCTCATGCCTTTTCCTGGACATTGCTTCCTGCAATGCCCTGTGGTCTTACAAGAAGGAACACAAGCATGACGGCAAAGGAAGCGATGGTTGCCCATCCTGAGCCTATGGTGCTCAGGAAGAAGGCTTCAAGGATTCCTAGAAGCATGGCACCGATTACAGCGCCTGTAAGACTGCCCAGTCCTCCGATTACAGATGCGATGAAGCCCTTCACAACAAGGCTTCCCAATGTGGAGGTAAGAGTATACTTGATGCCAAGGAAGCATCCTGCAAGTCCTCCGAAGATTCCAGATATCACGAAGACCACCTGGATTATGAGAGTTGCATTGATTCCCATGAGCTGGGCTGTATCCCTGTCAAAGGAGACAGCTCTGATTGCTCTTCCGATGCTTGTCTTCTGGATTATCAGCGCCAGCACCACCAGGGCCGCCACACTGATGACAAGCATGATTATGTTCTCCTTGGAAACTACAGCTCCCAGGATGTCTACAGATGACTCCTTGAAGAAGTTTGGATAGACATAGAAGTTTGTTCCTGCCTTAAGGGTTACGATTCCCTCATACAGGGTTCCAAGTGTAATTGACGAAACGAAGAAATAGGTGGATGGGGAATGGTTCTTTAGTATTCTTCTGAATCCCACATATTCACCTATGATACTGATAAGTGCTCCTGCCGTGGCAGAGCACACCAGAGTGGGGAAAAGGCCCCAGCCCTTTGAGGCTACAAGGAAGTAGGCGATGAAGGCGGATGCCGTCATGGTTGCGCCGTAGGAGAAGTTTGAAAACTTCAGGATGTTGAAGACCAAGGCAAAGCCGATGGCAATCAAGGCATAGACGGTACCGGTGGAGATACCGTTGATCAAGGTCTGAAATGACATAGATGGTCCTTTTGACTATGGGCCTACCCTTTGGTAAGCCCATAGAAGAATTTAGGTTCGATTACTTTTCTACAGGATACTTCTGCAGCATGACTGGAGTTGTTCCGTCATATTTGTACATGAACATAGGAGTTCCAAGAACAGGCATGTGGGATGCTGGATCCATCTTGATGGTGCCTGTAAGACCTGTGTACTCTGCTGTCTCGAGAGCCTTTGCAACAGCCTTTCCGTCTGTTCCTACCTCTGCCATGACAGCTGCTGCCATCTGCATTGAGTCGTAGCCAAGGAAGTACTTGTTAGGAGCACCTACGTCGCTGCATCTCTCAGCGATTGCCTTTGCTGTCTCCTCTTCATAGATGTCGATGTTGTTGATGAAGTATACATTGGAGCAGTCAGCGCCAACCTGGGAGTTGAATGCTGGAGCGCCGTCGAGACCTGTGATGATGGCACCCTTGAAGCCAAGCTCGTCGCAAGCCTTCTTGATGAGTACCAGTGGAGCTGTGTAGTTAGGACAGTAGATTGCGTCGACTCCTGCCTTGATGATTGGCTGGATCAGAGTCTTGATATCTGTCTCGGAAGCATTGTAGCCGATAACGTTCTTGTCTTCGATTGTGCCGCCGTTTGCCTTGACAGTTGATACGAATGGGTCAAGGAGAGACAGGGAGTAGGAGTTGTCCTGAGTATAGAATACTCCGAAGTTCTTGAAGCCGTTCTGCATTGCGAACTCAGCCATGATCTGGCCCTGTACCACTGTTGAAGGCTGGGCGCAGAAGAGATATTCATAGATCTTTCCTTCGTTGTCCATATAGCACAGTGGGTCTACAGCGAAGGTGATCATTGGAACACCATAGCTGGCTGTTGTTGCCTTGAGACCGGAAACGATGTTTGCAATTGGAGGTCCGAAGAGGAAGTCAACCTGGTCAACTGTAACGGCACGGATATATGCACTGATTGCTGTGTCTACGTTGGCAGCTGTGTCGTACTCGATGTACTTCACTGTCTTTCCGTTGATTCCGCCCTTGGCGTTGATGTCAGCGATAGCATCCTCTACACCCTTCTGGACAGACTTTCCAAGAGTAGCTGTAGCACCTGTGGTGTCCTGAAGGATACCCACTGTAATTGTGCCGCCAGCAGCACTTTCACTGCTTCCATTGGCGAAAACGGATGCAAGTGTCATGAGAGCAATCATGACGATGGCGATAGTTTTTCTCATTTTTTCTCCTTTTTGGGAACAAACTCACAAAATTCTGTTTCATGGAATCGTTCCCATGAATAGATTATCCCATACAATCAAGGAGAAGAAAAGAAAATTTTATAGATAAAATAATGCTATTGTGTGAAAGGAAATGTATATATCAGCCCACAGTATCACGGATCAGGAGATAAGGATCGAAGATGAAATTCCTATCCTCTCCTATATCTCTACCTTCTATCATATCGATAAGCACGTTGATGGCTTTCCTTCCCATTTCCTTGAAGGGCTGACCTATGGAAGTGAGACGTGGGTAGAGAAGCTCTGATATAGGAACGTTGTCGTAGCCGATTACAGCTATATCTTCAGGAATTGAATATCTCATCTGCCTTAATGTATGGAGAGTAGAGACCGCAAGGTTGTCGCTAGCGCAGAAGATTGCATCCACTTCCGGTCCAGACTTCAGTCTCTTTTCCACTTCCTTCTCTGCAGAGAATTCCCCATTCTGGAAGCCTTGCCAAACCAGGCTTTCGTCATACTCTATATTGTGCTTCTCCAATGCATTCCGATATCCCTGGAACCTGTCCCTATAGAGCTGGAGGTATTCCTGTCCCTGCAAAAAGGCGATACGTTTCCGTCCTTTATTGATCAGGTAATCCACTCCCAGCTCAGAGCCCTTGGCGTTATTCAGCGCTACAGACACCACATCGGAGTCATCGGTTCTCAAAAGATTTACTGAAGGAAAACCTTCAGCCACAGCCTCAGTTATTTCATCGTTGAGGGCTTTGTCATAATAGGCTGTGGAGAATATGAAGCCATCCACATTACGGTTCTTCAGGTTCCTGATATATTCCAGGGCTATATCCTTATTCTCCTGGATATCGCAGAGAAGGATGGTGTACCCATGCTTCAGAGTCTCCTCCTCCATTGCATGGATAATTGCAGGATATATCATGATCTCGATATTCGGCACAAGGAAGGCAATGGTTCGGCTTTTCCTGGTCTTCAGGCCCTTGGCAAAATAGTTGGGCTTGAAGTTCATATCCCTGGCGCAGGAAAGGACCTTCTCCCTGGTCTCCGGGCTTACGTGGACATCATTACACAGGACCCTGGATACTGTACTTTTCGATACTCCAGTCTTCTCTGCTATATCCTTGATTGTAATGATCTTCCGCTCCATAGGTCCAATATACCATACTTATTTTTTATAAGTAAAACCCTTTCAATGCATTTGAAACTTAATCAGCCCATATCAATTCCGTTATCAATCTTTCATCAGACCATAGCAGCCATCGTGAGATTCCTGCTCTGGATCAGCTGAAAAGAGCCTAGGCCAGAAATCACCCTTGATCAGTTTTCAAAGGCTTTTGAGAGAAACATCTACTTTTACTTATGCCTTACAGTATTTCCTTTTCATCTCTTCTGTATGGGCAAGAAATAGCTCCAAGGCCTTATGCTGGATAAGGGGTATGTCATTTCCATCTATGCCAAGAAAATCTACCCTTATCCTTTCTGAGGCCATACTGTGGCTGTCTTCCTTCCTTTCTCCGCTTGCTTCAGAGATGAATTTATTGAGGAGTCCCGGCTCTGTTGCATAATGAAGCTCCACCAGCTTTGCCCTATATTCCAGCTCAGTGGCAGTGATTCCAGGAAACTCCTTCATATCTACAGTATGCTGGGCTTCATGCTTCAATAGGGACACAAGGAATCTTTCGCTATTAAAGTCATATGCCTTCTCGATGCAGTTGATGGTTCCGTCAGGTGAAGCCCATCCACCGGTACCGAAGCGTCCAAAGGTAAGGTAATCCATCCAGCTTCTGAAAACAAAGCCTTTCAGTATGTTCACCTTGTATTCTGCTTCTCCTGTCGGAAGCTCTACGTTATAGAGTGTAGGCACTGTCTCCTTCCAGATGTAGGGACCGAAAAGGCCTTGAGTCTTTCCAAATAGTGCATGGTAGCCCTTGCCTTCGAAGAGAGTCCGAAGCTTCTCTCCTATCTCCTCTTCTCCACCGTCACTGGTATCTGTAATATCACACAGGCTCTTCAGAAGCTTTTCTGCAGCCTCCACTTCACTCAATCCAAGATAGAAGATATCCCGGTAATAGATCTGATACTGAAGGAGAATGGCATTAAGGTCTTCAGGTATGTCATAGGTGATGTACTTCTCTTCTTCAAAGAGAGAGACGTAGAAAGGAAGAATATCCTTGAACTCTTCCCTCCCCTTCATATATTCCATGGCTCCTCTGATGTCACCTTTGATGAAAAACTGGCTTATATCCATTTCGTCCCCTCTTTTCTTGTTATCCAATGGGGCCATTCTATCACTTTGAACACATGTTTGCATTCATATTTAGTCTGGATCTTCGAGATAAAGCCACAGATATCCCAATTTCTCCATTTCCCTTTGGATTTTTATTCATCATATTTTTGATGTTTGAGATGGTGAAAAGAACTCCCCTTACACTTCAAAAGAAGCATAAGAGGAGAAAAAGGATACAGACACAAAAACATATATCTCAACTTTCTGCACCATAGGTTTCAGAAAGCATCGGACCTTAAATAATATTGAGAAAGATAATCAGAGGACATCCTTACTGATTTTCTTCTTCCATCCCATTCCTTCTGCCCAGGCAATAATATCCTCGTCGCCTTTGTCGATCTGTTTCAACATCTCTACGTATCCTGATGTGCCTCCCACATCATCAACGAGAGGATAACCATCGAAGGCCAATATGACAGGACGGGCAAGGGTACACACCTTCTGTATGACATCCTTTATCTCCTTTCCCGTCACTCTACTTTTCTCCACCAGATAGGAAGCGTCAAAGCTTGGAGTTATGGTAAAGCGCCAGTTGTCGCCAAAGTCATATGTGTAGTGGAGCTTACCTGCAAATCCACATACATCGGGCTGAGAGGATAAGGAAGTATCAGGAAAGGCTTGGGCATACTTGATATCTTCTTTAAGGGTCTCATAGAACTCCTCAATAGAATACCGTTCCTCTTCTATTTCCATAATATTAGAAATCGGTAGCGTCTCATTCACAGCAAAGGGATTCAAATCAAATTCCCTTACAAGATATTCAAGTTTTTTGGACTTCACCTCCAGATTCTCTATTTCTTTCCGGATAAATCGATATCCTTCTTCATAGAACCTATTGTAATGGGGACCTGTGTATTTGCTTCGCATCCATTTCTTGGGACTTCCACCTTCGTAGTCATCATCCCAGAAGTCCCTTTCCTCATCACGGATCGGGTTCTTGAACACCAGACCGATCAGCTTCTTCCAGTTTGACACCTTTCCTTTGGTCACCCACTTTAGGTCTTCTTCACTCAGTTCATATTCATGGAGATGGGAGTTGGTGAATCCGAAGGCCTGGTTGATGGCATAGTGAAGATTATGTAAGGGCATTTCAAGAGGCACCATGATATCCCTCGATATGCTCTTTCCATACTTTAGGCCACAGAGAGCTCTATCAGCCTCGTCTATTTCATCGTCAAGCTCAATGTGGAGAAGTATCACATCTGGAGCCATCTTGAAAAGCTTTGATTCTTCTTTTGTAAATTCTGGCAAAAGGTGAATAGGATCATCTTCCAGTTCAACAGGCTTGAAAAGTCCCTGCTCTTTAAGAAGGTTCACGAATTTTTCCATTTGTTGATCAGGTAAAAACATGGTATTCGCCGCTTCCTTTTTATCCTTTTTCCGCACCACAGAATTAAGGAAAATCTTCTCCCGTTTTCTATACTCCTCCACATACACGGCACCTGCACTCTTTTCCTCTCCGTTGTAGATTACCTTCTCATAAGGGATATTGATCTTCACTGTTGTGGAAGACACTCCAAGAGCCGAGGCAATTTCATCATTGTCATACCCCTCCGCCTTCAGTGCCATGATATCTCTATGGAGGGGAGAATCAATTACTCCCGCTGTAATCAGAATCTTATTGACTTTTGCCCGGGTGATGCCGAAGTGCTCTGCCACTTCTGACATGTTCCCCTGCGGATGCGAGTCACCAATAGTTGAGTAATAGAAATCAACCACCTTATCCATGAATGCCTTGTCATTATCTTTCATGCG
>JAEDOD010000039.1 GCA_016302165.1 Sphaerochaetaceae bacterium | reverse complement strand
AAGCCCTTTCAGGCGATTTGGACATTATGTCTTTACTTTGACATGATGTGTTATGCCTGCTTTGGAGATGTGTTACTTTTCAATAACCCTAAAGCCATCCTTACTTTCCTTGCACCCTTGGCAAGGGAAGTGTTATTGTTAGAGCATGGCTGACCGCAATGCTTTCTCAAGATTCAATATGAGATGTGGAATGATCCTCCGCTCCAGCGAAGGAGACGTGAAACTGGATGGATTTGAAATACCTGAACTTGATTCCAGGTACCTTGTCATCAAGGCTGATGATATCCCTGGTGCCAATGAAATCAGAATCTTCGATACGGTCATGCCTCTCCTTGCTTCCGACTACATTGCCTACAAAGGGCAGCCTCTCCTGGTTCTCTTCGGGCCAGACTATGAGACCACGGAGCTTGCTCTTGAGAAAATCAAGGTCAAGACATCCCCTTCGGATATCTCAGACGAGATAGCCCATGAAATTCCGGATCCCCTTTTCTTCTCCTGGGGCCTGGACAACAATGGAGAGAATGACGAAGAGAAGAGCCAGATGAAGATTGTGGAATCTTCATTCAATCTGGATAAGACAGATATACCTTGCTATGTGAGATTCCAGGTTCTCAGCCAGATGGAAGCCAACGGCAACATCAAGATCGAATGCCCTGCCCAATGGCAGTCACTAGTGAGGAATACAGTGGCAGATGCCCTTGGAAGAAATCCTGAGACCATCAGTCTCCATTCAGATAAATACTTCTCTCGGAATGACCAATATCTTATCGGCCCTGCCTACTATGCAGCCTTTACAGCAATCGCCGCGGAAAAGACCAAGCTTACCTGTGAGATGAGGGAGGAAGGATTTGCATCCCGCACCGGAATCTCTTTCCACACAACCACCTGGCTGGACAAGAATAACAAGCCACGCCATGAGGAGACATCTGTGGTCATAGACCAAGGCTCCTGGGCTATTGCTGGAAAGGAGCTCCAGAGACAGATCATGGTCTCCATACTGCCAAAGTATTCCCTGGAATCCTATAAAGCTGTAATCAGGACCCAATATAGTCCAGGACGGCCAAGCATTTTCTGCGGCTCTGAAGCGGCCAGTGCAGCCGCCTCCTCCCGCACCATCCACACTTCAAGGATGGCGGCAAAGGTTGGAGTCACTCCCGACAAGTTCATGGAAGAGAACAATAAGGATGCCACAAGATTCACAGACTGGGCTCCCCGTCATGATCTGGTGGACCTCGCTGAAAAGGTGAAGAGCATCAGCGCCATCTCGGATTATGAGAGGAAGTGGTCTTCGACAGCCCTCCATTCAGGATCCTTCGGTCTTCAGGGATATCTCTATGGAATCGGCCTATCTTCAGCCTTGAGCACAGCCGGCTTCTCCACCACCATGGCCAAGGAGAACCAGTTCATGGCACAGGTTTCATATACTGTAAAGAAAAATGTTACAGTATCAGGAAGTGTTCCTGCATCCTTATCCCAGGACAGAGGCATCAAGGATGTACTCTCTGCCGTATTCGCAGGAAGCGATGAGACGGAGCCGATTCTATTCCTGGAAAATCAGCAGAAGACCCCGGAAAGCGGACCGGACCTGCTTTCCTCCTACTCCTCCGTCTTCATCACACAGCTGGTAAAGGCCATAGCTGAGCTTTCCAACAGGGTGAAGGCAAAGAAGTCTGAACCGCCTGTGATCATCAAGTTCAACGCCCAGAACCTGTCCCTGCCCTGTGAATTCGAATACTCAGGCTTCGGGGCTGCGGTAGCTGAAGTGAAAATTCCAAAGATTTCACTTGAACCTGAAGTAACCGGGCTATGGATAGATTGTGGACTGAAGATTCCAAATTCCAGAGGAATCAAGGAAAAGATCAGAAGTACGGCAATTCATGCCATTGGAGAGATCGGGCTCAAGCTTTCAGACAAGGCCAGGATCAGTGTCAATTTCTCCCAGGAGAAGAAGGATGTAGGTATATACTCTTCCCTTGAGAATCTGACCAGGGCCCTTACCACCTCTGCCATAGCAGGAGCCCTCTGGCAGGCACTGGGCTCAAAGAGCTCTCTGATTCTGCCAATAGACGACAAGAAGATTGAGATAATCATGGGAGGAGACGAATGAGGATAGACTGTACAGTGGATGGAAAGACATTGAACATATCAATCAACTCAAATAAACCTCTTTCCCTGATTCTCCAGGAAAACCTGGATAACCAGAGCACCACAGCACACTGCAAGGGACGCATGTGCGGCCTATGCGCCGTGCTGGTGGAGGGAAAGGCTGAACTAAGCTGCATGATTCCAGCCTTTGAGCTGAAGAACAAGCATATCACAACCTTCGACCAGTTCCAGAAATCCAAGGAGATGAAGGATATTGTGAAGGCATATGAAAGTCTTGGGGTGGAGCCATGCAAGGACTGCTATGCTTCCCGCTCCATTATCTTCGAGTCCCTCATCTCCTCAGGAGAGAAGGATGAGGAGGAGATCAAGAGGACTCTCAGTGCGGTCCGCTGTTCCTGTATGAACGGAGAGGATGAAGTGAACATTGTGAAGAAGGCACAGGATATAAGGAAAAAGAGAAATGTACGAAGGTCTTAACTCCCCATCAATCCATACTCCCCATTCCCTCCAGGAATACGGCCAGACTGCAATACGCTACCCAAATGTCCAGATATGGGCCGGTGGAACCAATATCATGACCAGGCCAAATGCCTATCCTTCAAGAAATACTGACTCTGAAATTGTATATCTTAACAATATCGAAGAGCTTAAGAAGGTGGCCAGGAACGACAGAATGATTGAAGTAGGGTCCACAGTGACCTTGGGAAGCATTCTCAAGAACCATGGAACCGATATCCCAGACATCCTTAGGGATAACATCAGGTCCATCGGAAGCTCCCTCTTTACAGACAGGGCCACCATCGGAGGATCCATTGCCGCCTCCAATCCAATGACTTCCCTGCCAGGAACACTGATCACCCTTGGCGCTACAGCCGAGGTCAGGACGGTAAAGAAGAAGAACGTGAAGTCAAAATGGATTCCTCTCTATCTGATGCTCAACGAGTCCAAGGATGGGAAGATGACACTTCCTCCCCGCAGTCTCATAACAAGGGTCAGGATCTCCCTTCTCTCTTCAGACTACTCCTATTTCAGGCAGGAGGGTTCCTATGTGGATGATCCTGAGAACACTGTGGCTGTGGCCTTCACAGCTTCCAGCAGCCAGGACACTCTCATCAATCCCCACCTGGCAATCACCTTTCCAACCAAAGGAATCATCTATTCCAAGGACCTGGACAACATTCTCATGCAGCAGCACTTCCCTGTATCTGAAGAGGAGTTCTCACAGCTGTTGCAGATCATCTACACTTTCATCAATTCAGTCACACAGGATATTACCTCCCTGCAGAAGAAGAGACTGGACAACGTCATGGAAGACATGGTCAACATGATCAACTCCAACGTCCTCTCCCCTTCCGCAATAGACACATTATAGGAAAAACACATTGAGCAAATTTGTACACCTACATAACCATAGCGACTTCTCCCTTCTTGATTCCGCGGCATCAATTCCCAGATACATTGCAAAATGCAAGGAATATGGAATGACATCCCTGGCCCTTACGGACCACGGAAACATGTATGGAGCTGTCACCTTCTACAAGGAATGCAAAAATAACGGAATCAATCCTCTTGTGGGATGCGAGTTCTACTTCACCCACGACAGGCACATCAAGGATCCGTCGGCAAAATACTATCACCTGATCCTTATCGCCATGTCAGACAAAGGCTACCACAACCTTATGGAGCTGAACTCCATTGCATGGAAGGAAGGCTACTACTACAAGCCCAGGATCGACAACGAAAGCCTCATGAGCCACAGCGAGGACCTTATCTGCCTTTCAGCCTGCGTCTCAGGAGAGATTCCTAGACTGGTACTGGCAGGAAAAATGGATGAAGCAAGGGAAAGGATTGGCTGGTTCAAAGAAGTCTTTGGGGACAGATACTACCTTGAAATCCAGAACCATGGGCTGGACGAAGAGAGAATCGTCCTTGAGAAACTTCCCATCCTCTCCAGGGAGACGGGCGTGCCTCTGGTATGCACCAACGACATCCACTACATCGAAAAGGATGACTGGAATGCCCACGACACCCTGATCTGCATTGGAACCCAGTCCAAGAAGAATGACAAGAACAGGATGAAATACAAGGAAGGGGAATTCTACTTCCGCTCTCCTGAGGAGATGGAACTCCTTTTTTCGGAGTTTCCTGAAGCCATCGAGAACACGGCAAAGATTGCAGAACGCTGCCAGCTTGAAATCAAGTTCCCTGGCCCTGTCCTTCCAAAATGCCAGATTCCCCCTCAATACAAAAATGACGCCGAATACCTTACAGCCCTCTCATACGAAGGGTTGAAGGTACGATATCCTAATGCTACAGAAGAGGAGATGGCGAATCTGGAGAAAAGGCTGCAGTATGAGCTGGACATCATCATCAAGATGGACTTCCCTGCCTACTTCCTCATTGTGAGAGACTACATCCACTGGGCCAAGACCCACGATATTCCCGTAGGTCCTGGAAGAGGCTCTGGAGCAGGATCCCTGGTTGCATACGCCACCACAATCACAGACGTAGACCCGATCAAGTACAATCTTCTCTTCGAAAGGTTCCTGAACCCTGAAAGAGTCTCCCTTCCTGACTTCGACATCGACTTCTGCTTCGAAAGAAGAGGAGAAGTCATCGACTATGTAACCGAGCACTATGGCCACGACTCAGTAGGCCAGATCACCACCTTTGGAACACTTAAGCCTAAGGCTGTAGTGAAGGACGTCTGCAGAGTCCTGGATATTCCTTTCGAGGAATCAAACAAGATTACAGCCCTGGTTCCTGATGAAATTCCAGGCATGAAGAAGTGGCATCTTCCTGATGCCCTGAAATTCGAGAAGAAGCTTCAGGACGTAAGGGACAGAGGCGGAGTCTACGAAGAGCTCTTCGACACAGCCATAAGACTGGAAGGCCTTAACCGCCATACTTCACTTCACGCTGCAGGTGTCGTAATCGGCAGGGAGCCCTTGGACAGATATGTACCTCTCTGTGTTCCAGACCAGAAGTCTGGAGGACTGGCCAGCCAATACACTATGCTCCAGATTGAGGAATGTGGTCTGGTAAAGATGGACTTCCTTGGACTCAAGACCCTTACTCTCCTTAAGCATGCCGTGGACCTGATACATAAGACGGAGCCGGATTTCGACCTGAACAAAATCAGCGATACAGACAAGAATACCTTCGATATGCTCTGCAGAGGAGACAGCGCCTACGTATTCCAGTTCGAATCTTCAGGCATGCAGGATATTCTGAAGAAGGCCCAGCCCAGCACCATCGAAGAGCTGGTAGCCTTGAATGCCCTCTACAGGCCCGGTCCTATGCAGTTCATCCCCAAATACATCGACTCCAAGTGGGGACGCACTCCAATCACATATCCAGACCCGGCCCTGGAGCCTATCCTGAAGACCACCTACGGAGTCATCGTCTATCAGGAGCAGGTCATGCAGACAGCCCAGATCATTGCAGGATACACTCTTGGAGAAGCAGATATCCTGAGACGTATCATGGGTAAGAAGAAGGTTGACGCCCTGGCAAAGGAGCTGGTGAAGTTCAAGGCTGGAGCTGTAAAAAAGGGATATACAGAGGAGCACGCAGAAGAGATCTTCCACATGCTGGAGCCTTTTGCAGGATATGGATTCAACAAGTCCCATGCCGTTGCATACTCCATCGTAGCCTACCAGACAGCCTTTCTGAAGGCCAACTACAACACTGAATTCCTGGCTGCAAACCTTACCAACGAAATGAACAGCCCAGACAAGTTCAAGGAATACCTGAACCTGGCGCCTAAATATGGAATCAAGGTTGTTCCTCCTTCCATCAACAGATCCGAGACCCAGTTCTCTGTAGACAAGGGAGAAATCCTCTATGGTCTTGCAGCCATCAAGAACGTGGGAGCCAATGTGGTGGACGTAATCATCGAGGAGAGAAGGAAAAACGGTCCCTACAAGTCCTTCATGGACTTCCTTTCCAGACAAGGGGAATCCACACTTAACTCCAGACTGGTGGAGTGCCTCATAAAGGCAGGATGCTTCGATGAACTTGGAGTAGACAGAGCTGTACTTCTTGCAAACCTGGATGAAGCCCTACGCTTCGATAAGGCGGAGAAGGCCCAGTCTGCCTTCGGCCAGCTCTCTCTCTTCGGAGACGCAGAGGAAGTTGGTCTGGAGGAGTTCAAGATGAGAAGCGCTGATCCATTGCCGATGCTTGAGAAGCTGAAGATGGAGAAGGATCTTCTGGGCTTCTACATCTCCGGCCATCCTCTCGATACCTACGAGAAGGAGATCAGGGAATGCGTAAAGGTAAACCTTTCGGATCCTGACACCATCTCCTGGGGACAAGACACCCAGATAATCGGCCAGGTGATAGCCCAGAGAGTGGTGATTTCCAAAAAGAGCGGAGGAAAGCTTCTATTCCTGACCATTCAGACCAAGGAAGGAGATACTGAAGCCGCTGTATTCACCAAGGCCTACGAAAAGCTTGAAGGCAGGACTGAAGTTGATGGAATCTATGGCTTTATAGGAAAGTTCGAGAAGCGTGAAGACAACATGAGCTTCATCATCTCTGATATTCTTCCTCCTTCATCCCTTGAGCCTACAGCTGTCACTAGACTGAACATCAGGCTCACAGCCTCTGCAGATATCTCCAGGGAAGGGCTGAGAGAGCTGTTGGAAATAATGACCAGAAATGAAGGAAACGTTCCGGTATCACTATTCATAGATGGAATCGACGACGAGGAGCTGAAGCTGAAGAGCATCAACAATCTCCAGTATTCACAGAATCTCTACAATGAGCTTTCATCTCTGGATGTTGTCGAAAAGGTCTGGGTAAGCTAACTTTTCTTTGGAGGCACACAAATTGGTCAATAACATTGTATTGATGAAGATTTCCCTTTTCCTTGCCAGACTCCTTGGAGCCTATTCCCTCCTTATCTGGGTACGAATCATTCTGTCCTGGATATTCCCTAATCCTCAGCGCACCAACTGGCTGTATTGGGTAGGTCGCCTTACAGACCCCTACCTGAATCTCTTCAAGGGAACGAAAAGCACCATCGGACGCCTGGACTTCTCTCCTATCTTCGCCATAGGAGTGGTGGCTGTACTGGAAAGCATTCTCCAGTACTATGGATATTATGGAACCCTGACCCTAGGCATGGTGCTGGCTGTATTCCTTTCCGCCTTCTGGAGCTACGGTCTCTCCATCTACTTCTGGATCCTGTTCTTCGCCCTGGTCTTCAAGACCATTGCCTCCTTCTCCAGGAATCCTGCAATGTGGAACGCAGCAGGGGCCATGGGAGAAGCAGCAAGGCCGGTGACTGATTTCGTCAGAAGCTTTGCCAAGAATAGAATACTCAGCGAAAGGACAGTGAACCTGATTTCCCTGGTCCTGGTCCTTGCTGTATGGTTCATGACCAAGTATCTTGTGGGATGGCTTGGCACACTGGTGATCCAGCTCCCTATCTGATATGGACCAAAGGATTACGGCAGTTCCTGGAGTCGGAAAGGCTCTGGCAGCAGAATATCAGAAGCTTGGAATCTCCACACTCTACGATTGTGTGGAGCTCCTTCCTAGAGGCTATGACGACAGGAGAAAGGAAAGAAGGCTTCAGGATGCAACCCAGCTGGACCCGGGAGTAAACTGCCGTATAACCATCCTTTCCCACGAAACCTTCCCTTCTCCCAAGATGGGCATGACCCTTAAGGTCAACGCAGAGGATGACGACGGCAATATAGTCACTCTCCTCTGCTTCAACAGGCCCTTTCTGAAGAATACACTTAAAATCGATTCCCACTGGTATCTCAATGGAATAGTGCAGAAATATAAAGGATCCTGGACCTCCTCCCGCTTTGAAGTGAAGAAGACCAAGGAGGAATGCGGAATCGGCATGATCCTTCCCATATATCCACTGTCTGGAAACCTTAAGGAGAAGAATCTGAGGGACGCAACCCGCTTTGCCCTGGCGGCTCTGGAGCCATTTCCGGAGATTCTTCCATCTTCCACCATCTCCCGATACTCCCTTCTTTCCAGGGACGAAGCACTCCACGCCGTACATTGGCCAAAGGACGAAGAAGATATCAGGAAAGCCAGAAGGACCCTTGCCTTTACAGAGCTTCTGCTGATGGAGATATCAATTCTGAGAGATAAGCCTGAAAGAAGAGGAAAAGCCGGCAAGATCTCAAAACTGGAGAAGGCTCTGCTCTCCTCCCTTCCCTTCCCTCTTACAGAGGACCAGCTGAGAAGCATAGATGAAATAAGGGAAGACCTTTCCTCCTCCTCTCCCATGTACAGGCTCCTCCAGGGAGACGTGGGCGCAGGAAAGACACTGGTAGCATGGATCAGCGCCCTATACATCATCTCAAAAGGCGGGCAGGTAGCCTTTATGGCTCCTACAGAGCTTCTTGCCAGGCAGCATGCAGAGAAGGCCGCAGAGCTTCTCTCTCCCCTGGGAGTAAGGATCGCCTTTGTAACAGGAGAAGTGAAGGGAAAAGGAAGAAGCCTGCTTTTGAAGGCCCTAGCCAAAGGTGAAGTCGACCTGGCCATAGGAACCCATGCCCTGTTTTCTTCTGATGTGGAATTCAAGAACCTTAGATATGTGATAATCGATGAGCAGCATAGATTTGGAGTAAACCAGAGGGAGGCGCTGCAGGAGAAGGGAGAGATGCCCCATGTGCTGATGATGACAGCAACTCCAATTCCCAGGACTCTCGCCATGACTCTCTTTGCCGATATGGATACTTCCATTATCAAGACCATGCCATCGGGAAGAAAGCCAATCAAGACCCATACTGTCGCATCCAACAATCGAGACAGAATGTATGAAGCTGTGGGCGTGGAGTTCCAGCGTGGCCATCAGGCCTATTTCGTCTATCCCCGTATTGATGACGAAGGGGAAAGCGACCTGAGGGACGTCACTACCATGTTTTCCTTCCTCCAAAAAAAGTATCCTGGAGTTCCTTCAGCCCTTATCCACTCCAAGCTGGAAGATGAGGAGAAGATGAGAATCCTTTCAGATTTCAGGGCAAAGAAGCTGGCATACCTGGTCTCGACTTCCGTAGTGGAGGTTGGAATCGATATTCCTGACGCCACCTGTATGGTCATAGAGCACGCTGAGCGCTTTGGGCTGGCTGCACTCCATCAGCTTAGAGGAAGGGTGGGAAGATCAGACCTCCAGTCCTACTGTTTCCTTGTTTTTGAGCCAGGTCTCTCTGAAGACGGCAAGGAAAGGCTGAAGGTGATGAGGGAGACCAACGACGGCTTCCTGATTGCAGAAAAGGACCTGGAGATCAGAGGTCCTGGAGAAATGGCTGGAAACAGGCAGTCTGGATTCCTGAAGCTGAAGTTCGCTTCCCTGACAGAGGACCAGGATATCCTTGAGGACGCCAGAATGGAGGCAGAGCGTATCATCCATGAAGACAAAGGTCTTATATCCTCTGAGAATGCAGGCTTGAGAAATGCCCTGAGGGAGATGGCCCGGGACTAGATTCAGAGACTTTATCCTGAAGGAAACCTGTCAGAAAAGAGGCTTCAGGGATTGCTGTAGCTAAGACACCGGAAACAAAGCCCTTAATTGCTTCTCTCATAAGACTCAATACAAAACTTCCATCATTTGTATCATATTGTTTCCAGCATGATGACAATCTTAGGGATTTTGTATTAAATACCACTTGAGGTGACAATATGTTTGATAGAAATCAGGCTGTGGCCCTATGGCATAAATATAATGAAAGCGAAAGTCTATGGCATCATGCACTCTCTGTAGAGGCTGTCATGAGACACTTCGCCGCCCTTTATGGCGAAGACGTGGAATACTGGGGGCTGGTAGGTCTTCTCCATGACATAGACTGGGAGAAATATCCTGAGGAACACTGCAGAAAGGCTCCTGAAATACTGAAGGAAATTGGAGCTGACGATGACTTCATACATGCTGTATGCTCCCATGGCTGGTCCATCTGCACAGATGTGGAGCCTGTGAAGAAGATGGAGAAGGTACTCTTCACCATCGATGAACTTACTGGCCTGGTGACAGCGACAGCTCTCATGAGACCTGAGAAGATGAATGGAATAACAGTAAAGAGCGTCAAGAAGAAGTGGTCCTCAAAAGGCTTTGCCGCTGGTGTCAACAGAGACATTATCACTAAGGGCGCAGAGCTTCTGGGAGAAGAACTTCCCTTCATTATCGACAACACTATCAAGGGCATGACAGGGATTGCAAAAGACATCGGACTCTGGGTGGAGGAAGCGTGAGAATTACAGGTGGAAAATACTGCAGAAGAAACGTAGTCTGCCCTCCAGGTGTCATAAGACCTGCCATGGACAGAATGAGGGAATCCCTTTTCTCCATACTTGGGGACCTTACAGGATGCTCCTTTCTTGACCTTTTCTCAGGTTCAGGCTGCGTAGCAATTGAAGCTGCCAGCAGAGGAGCCTCCCCTATCCATCTTGTGGAGATGGACAGAGGAAAGAAGGCTACCATCGAGAAGAACCTTTCCTTTGTAGAGGAGGAGAAGAAGCTGTTTGTAATGGATGCCAAGAGATTCCTGATCTCCTCCTTCCTCAGCTACGACATCATCTACGCAGATCCACCCTTTCCAATGGAAGGAAAGGTGGAGCTTCTGGAGTGTGCTGCAGAGCACCACAGCGTAAAGCCAGGCGGGCTTTTCATAATCCACTATCCAGTGGAGGAGGATAAGCTTTGGCCAGAGAGAATAAAGGGTTTCTACCTTTCAGACAAAAGGAAATACGGAAGAAGCACTATAAGAATGTATAAGGCAGAGGAAGAATGCTGAAACTTGACGAAAACAACATTGGCCACGATTCATCCTATTTCATGAGCCCTGACACTGACGGTTTCTACAAGGTGAAGGTCCAGAGGTATTTTGGTCTTAGCCAGGAGGTTGCAGGTTTCCATGCTGCTCTCAAGGGAGCAGGGCTCAAGGAGATGCTGGACAAGGAAGGCAGGACCTGGATGATCCTTCGCACCAGAATGAATATCAACAGAATAGCATCCTGGATGGACGAATATGACATCGAGACCTGGTGTCAGGAGGGATATAGACTCTACTGCCCAAGATGCGTCAGGGCCTACGACAAGAATAGCGGAGAGCTTCTCTTTGAAACCCAGAACCTTTGGGTCATCATGGATATGGTGAAGGGCAGACCGGAAAGGCCCAGCTACATCGATTCCAGACTTTCCTATCCGGATCCGGCCATCCGTCACTTCGATCCAGCCTTCCCCAAGTTCCCTTCACCGGAGGAATTTGAAAGGTCTGAGGTCTTCCCTAGAAAGGACATTGAGGTAGGATACTTCGACAGCGACTACAACAGGCACGTAAACAATATCTCATACGTAAACTGGATGCTTGAAGCCTTCTCCCCAGCATTCCTGGATACCCATGAGCCTGAATTCATGGACACTGAATGGAAGAAGCAGTGCCACTATGGCGACAAGGTCTGGGTTGAGACCAGAAAAAAGGAAGGAAGCGATGAATTCTATTCAGCCATCATGCACCTGGATAAGGATGGCAATGAAGAAATAGCCTTCCATGCTGTATCCAGATGGAGAAAGAAGGTACTGTAACCCTCAGGCCTCCCATCAATAGTGTGGAGGCCTTCTATTTGCCCTTTCGTCAGCTGTAACGTCCATAAGGTCCTTGACCTTCTTCTTCATCTCCTCCATCTGTACCAGGAGATGGGTGATGGTCTTACCCTGGTCTATGACCACTTCATTAAGCTCAGCATTCTGCTTCTCCAGGTAGCTCAGTCTTATCTCCAGCCTCTCCAGTTCATCTTCATACATATCTAGATTCCTCCTTCCTAATATTATATGTGGAGAAGGAAGCGTGGGCTATTGCCATAATGAGCATTGGGACCACGTAAAAGACGAAAGCAACATTTTGTTGCATTTTGTTCCATTTTTCCTTTCTAAAAGAAATATGTGTTGCTATAATCGAGAAAAAAGGAGCTAGCCCATGAAGGGAGAAAGAGTTGCACAGCTGGAGCTGCTCTTGCGTTCTCATCCCGAAGGATTAAGAAGAGCAGAGATTGCAAGAAGACTTGGTGTACACAGATCCACCATATCACGATATGTGGAGGATCTATCAAAACATATTGATATCTACGAAGATAACAACCTGATAAAGATCAAGGAAAGCGATGACAACTCTCCTATGGAGCTTTCCATCTACGAGTCTCTGGCCTTCAACATGTCTGCAGAGGCCCTTGCCTCTTCCGTCTCCTTGCAGAATCCCCACCTGGCTTCAGGCCTGAGAAAGATTGCAATGAACATGCGCACCTATGCGCCTAAGATCAGCGACAACATCTTCATTCTGGCAGATACAATCGAAAAGAAGATCGAAGAGTCCATGGTGGAGTCTCCATCCTACAACAAGACTCTTGAAGTTCTCATAGACTGCTGGGTATCTGGAAGAATCGCCAAGATCACCACCTCCACCCCCGACAACGAAGAGATTGAGATCGCACCATACTTCATCGGCTTCTCTGAGGACCAGAACGGAAGAAAGCCTATGACCGTCACAGGCCGCTTAAGGCATACAAAGGACATCATAACTCTCAACATAGAGTCTATCCTTTCTGTGCAGATGCTCAACGAGACATACACCATTCCAGATAACCTGAAGCCCTTCACAAAGAAGGAGAAGGATGATTCCTACGATGCCATAGACATGATTCCTCTGGTGCTGAAGGTAAAGGAGAAGAGTGCCTTGAACTCCTTCTCCTCCCTGGTGCATGAAAAGCCGGAGATCACCACAGGAGAGAATGGAGAGACCATATGCTCCATGAAAGTCGAAAACTCCATAGAGCTCCAATTAAGGCTGGTCCAGTGCGGAACCAGCGTAGAGATTCTGGAGCCTGCATCCTTCCGTGACAAATTCGTCTCCAGACTAAAGAAAATCATCGATCTCTATTGATATAGGCTTTCAGGCCAAAAGAAGAAGAGAGGAACCCTGGGCTCCTCTCTTCGCATTTTCAGGCTCTATCAATATCCCTGCTGGCACATTGCATCTGCAACCTTCTTGAAGCCTGCAATGTTTGCGCCCTTCACGTAGTCTATATAACCGTCACTGCATCTTCCTTCCCTTACACATGCTTCATGGATGTTCTTCATGATGCCATGGAGCTTCTGGTCGACTTCTTCCCTGGACCAGTTGTAGTGCTGGGCGTTCTGGCTCATTTCAAGACCTGATACAGCTACTCCACCTGCGTTTGCAGCCTTTCCAGGAGCAAATGGGATTCTAGCCTTCTGGAATGCTTCGATTGCCTCTGGGCAGCATCCCATGTTGCTGGTCTCTATGACATACTTGACGCCATTCTTGATGAGAGTCTCTGCGTCCTCTCCTGTAAGCTCGTTCTGGAGAGCACATGGGAATGCCATATCCACCTTCACTTCCCAAGGCTTTCTTCCCTTGACGAACTTGGCTCCGAATCTCTCTGCATATGGCTCCACGATATCGTTGTTGGAAGCTCTCAGCTCAAGCATGTATGCAATCTTCTCAGGAGTGTTGATTCCTTCCTCATCAAGAACATATCCGTCCGGTCCACTGATTGTCACAACCTTGGCACCAAGCTCTGTTGCCTTGGTGACAGCACCCCATGCAACGTTACCGAAGCCGGAGATGGCGATTCTCTTTCCTTCGAAGGAATCTCCATGGGCCTTAAGCATTTCTGATGCAAAATACATGGTGCCGAAGCCTGTAGCTTCAGGACGGACCAGAGATCCACCCCAGCCCCAGCCCTTACCTGTAAGGACACCTGTGTTCTCGTCTCTCAGTCTCTTATACTGACCATACATGTAGCCTATTTCTCTTCCGCCGACTCCAAGGTCACCTGCAGGAACGTCTGTATCAGGACCGATATACTTCTGGAGCTCTGTCATGAAGGAGCGGCAGAATCTCATGATCTCTGCGTCGCTCTTTCCCTTTG
>JAEDOD010000038.1 GCA_016302165.1 Sphaerochaetaceae bacterium | reverse complement strand
CCAAAGCAGGCGCCATAGCCGCTAGGCGACATCCCGAAGCAAGAAGGAGTATAGAGAATTTAAAAAATGGAGTCAACACCTTTAAAAATAATAAATTCATTAGATTCATATTTTCCTCAGGAAATCTCTTTTCTAAGCTACAGCAACCCCTTCAGATTCCTTGTTACAGTGATTCTCAGCGGTTCCAGCACAGATAAAATGGCTGAAATAAGCGCTGAAAGGCTGTTTTCAGTCTTTGCTGATGCTTCTTCCTTGAAAGATGCAAAGGTGGAGGAGATTGAGGAGCTTATTCATTCTTCAGGTCTATTCAGGGCAAAGGCCAGGAATATCAAGGCTCTTTCTGAGATAGTGGCAGAAAAAGGGATTCCTGACACTCTTGAGGAACTGGTGAAGCTTCCAGGTGTGGGGGAGAAGACAGCTTCTTGCTATCTGCAGAGGGTTTTGAAGAAGAATGCTGTTGTTGTAGACACCCATTTTGAGCGTACAGCCTTTCGTCTGGGGCTGACGGATACCCATGACAGAAATAAGGCTGCAAGGGAGATAAAGGAACGTATTCCTGAGAAATACTGGAACAGGCTTAGCGATACCGTCAACAGTCTTGGAAGACAGAAATGCAGGCCAAAGCCCAATTGTTCCCAGTGTCCTGTGGAAAAGCTGTGTCCAAAGAATGGAATTAACCCTTGAGTGTGGTGCAAAATGGTGAATCGGGTATTTACAAAGATTTTTTCTTTCTATAAACTTCAGTAGTTGTGACGGCATAATCTTTGCCATGCTCCCGGCCTCGTGCCGACAAAGGTTCCGTCCGATTAAGAAAGAACATTTATTAAGGTGGATAAAGATCATGGCTAGAAGATGTGATATTTGTGGAAAGGGTACAGTCACTGGTAACGTCGTAACAAGAAAGGGTCAGGCAAAGAAGAAGGGCGGTGTCGGTCAGCACATTGGTGTCACTACAAAGCGCGAATTCAGACCAAACATCGTTACAGTCAAGGCACTTATCGACGGTACACCCAGAACAATCAAGATCTGCACTCGCTGTCTCAGAGCAGGAAAGGTGCAGAAGGTTGTTTGATTTCGCCTGAGGACTGTTTTGGTGAGATGAGGAGCTCCTTCTTGAGTGGGAGCTCTTTTTTTAAATTTAAGGAAGGAAATTTGTGAAGAGTATCAGAGTACATGCCCTTGAAGGTTCAATGGTTTCAACAGCCAAAGGAATAGAGAAGCTTTATGAAATCCATAACAGAGGTAAGGAGGATGTGGCGATATATGTGCTTCCTCCTACCAGAGACCCTGACCTGAGCTTCTATCGTCTTCTGGATGCAGCAGAGAAGAAGGATGATAGACTTTGGAATCTTCTGGAGCAGAAGAAGAATGCCTGGCTTGAGCTATGCTCTTCCGTGCTGGGAGATAATTCCAGTGTCTCGGAATATGTGAGCCAGAACTTCGTCTCCATCGGCGATATCCTCCGGGCAGTATGGATTCTCGAAGATAAGTCAGGCGCCGCCTCCGACCATCTTGAAACCATGACCAGCACCTTCCTGGACAGAATAGTTTCCGCCTATTTCCAGGAGAAGGGAATCTCCACCGATTCCATTTCCCTTTCTTCCCTTCTTGAGGACCACAATCCTGTATTCAATGCCAAGGCAGTATTCATTTCCGGAGAGCTTCTGTACTGTGATGATGACAGGGATGCTGCAGGAAGGGATAGAAGCGATGAAGGTTGGGGAGAATATGCATCTGCCCTTGTGGCCGCCCACCTTAATTGCCCTCTGACATATTGGAACCAGAAGAGCCTGTTGTATTCAGCAAGCAAGAAGGATGTACCTAACGCCCATCTCATTAAGGAGATGACCTATGCTGAAGCTACAGAGCTTTCCTTCTTCGGTGCTCCTGTGGTCCATCCTCACTCCTTCATTCCTGCAGAGGAAGCTTCCCTTCCTCTCTCCCTGCGCTATTGGGGAGACATTGAAGAGGAAGGTACTCTCATAACAAGAAAGGCCAGCTCAGAATCCAAAGGTGGGGTCAAGGCTTTCTCTGTTGTCAAGAATATCGCTCTCATCAACGTTGAAGGCTCAGGTATGTCTGGTGTACCTGGAGTGTCTTCAAGACTCTTCGGTGCCCTTAGAAATGAAGGAATCAGCGTAATCTTCATATCCCAGGCTTCCAGTGAATACTCTATCTGTTTCGCTGTTCCCCAGAGCCAGGCAGTCTCAGCCAAGGCAACTCTGGAAAGAGAGTTCAGGAGAGAAATCACACTACATCAGATTTCATCCATCGATATGGAAGACAATCTTTCAATTCTGGCTGTAGTAGGAGAGGCAATGCCTGGAAAGATAGGCGTTGCAGGAAAGTTCTTCTCCTCCCTTGCCAGGGCCGGTGTCAACGTAAGGGCCATTGCCCAGGGCTCCAGCGAAAGGAACATCAGTGCTGTAATTGCAAGTAAGGATGCTGTAAAGGCTGAAAGAGCCCTCCATACAGTATTCTTCATGTCCCAGCAGACACTTTCCCTTGGTCTCTTCGGACCAGGAAATATAGGAGGAACTCTCCTTGACCAGATCGGAAGGGAAAGCGAGAGACTTAGAAGGGAGTTTGACCTGGATATCAGAGTCAGAGGAATTGCCACCAGCAAGAAGATGCTCATCAGCGAAGAGGGAGTGGATCTCTCTACATGGCGTGAGCAGCTGAGAGATTATGGAATTCCTTACAATGAAGAGATCTTCCTTTCCCACATCAAGGCTTCCTACTATCCACATTGGGTGCTGGTGGATGCTACAGCCAGCGCAGACAGAGCCATGCAGTACAAGAGCTTCATTGAGTCTGGATTCCATGTGATCACTCCAAACAAGAAGGCTTCCAGCGGTCCATACCCATATTATCTGAGCCTCTATGAAGCTTCCCAGAGGACAGGAAAGAAGTTCCTCTACGAAACTACAGTCGGTGCAGGCCTTCCTATCATCACAACCCTTAAGGACCTGAGGGAGACTGGAGATATAATAGAGAAGGTGGAAGGAATGGTTTCCGGTACCTTAAGCTGGCTCTTCACCAACTATGATGGAACGGTTCCATTCTCAGAATTGGTAAGGAAGGCCAGGGACATGGGCTTCACAGAGCCTGATCCTAGGGATGACCTTTCTGGAATGGATGTGGCTAGAAAGACAGTTATCCTTGCCAGAGAGCTGGGATATAAGGTTGAAGTGGATCCTAAGGAAATCAGGAATCTTGTTCCGCCTCAGCTTAGGGAGTGCTCCAAGGAGGAGTTCCTGGAAAGAATGGACGAAATGGACGATGAGATGCTTGCCCTCTACAAGGAAGCTTCAGCCAAGGGTATGAAGCTGAGGTACGTGGGAACAGTGGACGGAGGAAAATGCTCCGTCTCCCTCTCTTCCTTCCCATCTGACCATCCTTTCAGCCAGGCTAAGGGTACAGATAATGTCATCGAATTCACCACAGCCCGCTACCATAACCAGCCTTTGGTGGTTCAGGGTCCTGGAGCCGGTCCTGAAGTGACAGCTGCAGGAATATTTGCAGATATCCTACGTCTCAGTGCATATCTGGGAAGCAGAATCTAGGAGGAATATTATGATCAGATTTGTTTCTACAAGAGATAGAAAGGGTCCTTCCTGTACAGTAAGCGAAGCCATGCTTAAGGGTCTGGCTCCAGATGGAGGCCTCTATGTCCCTGAAACCATGCCTTCTCTTCCTGCCTCCTTCTCCATTTCCGGAGGAGTGGCTGATGCAATGTATCAGGCGATCAAACCCTTCTTTGAAGGAGATGAACTGGAGAATGACCTGGAGGAAATCTGTCACAGCGCCTTCAACTTCCCTGTTCCATTCAAGGATCTGGGAGAGGGAAGGGTGCTTCTTGAACTGATCTATGGTCCTACCAGCGCCTTCAAGGACTTCGGTGCCAGATTCCTTGCCTTCTCCATGGAGAAGCTTCTCATGAGAAGAGGCGAGGAGAAGACAATCCTGGTGGCTACCAGTGGAGACACAGGCGGAGCCGTTGCAGCTGCCTTCTGGAGAAGAAACAACCTTAAGGCCAAGGTGCTTTTCCCTAAGGGAAGAGTTGCGGAGAGACAGAGAGCCCAGCTTACTACCTGGGGTGACAATATCGAAAGCTATGAGGTTGACGGAAGCTTTGACGATTGCCAGAAGATGGTGAAGGAAGCCTTTATGGACAAGTCCATTACAGAGGGGCTCAGTTCTTCCAACTCCATTAACATCGGCCGCCTCCTTCCTCAGATGGCCTACTATGCATATGCCAGCCAGCTTTATCTTGATATGTATGGAAAGAAGCCTGTAATCATCGTTCCTTCCGGAAACGTTGGAAACGTGACAGGATGCTTCTGGGCAAAGGCCATGGGAAGCCCTATTGAGAGAATTGTCATGGCAACCAACGCCAACAGGACAATCCCAGACTATCTTGAAAGCGGTGAGTATCAGCCTAGAGCCAGCGTAAAGACCTTGGCCAACGCCATGGATGTGGGGGCTCCTTCCAATATGGAGAGGCTTTTCGATATGTTCCCAACCTTCGAGGATTTCTCCCAGGCTGTCAGCGCAAGAAGCGTTTCAGACAGTGAAATCCAGAGAACCATAAAGGAAGTGTATGATGAAGACAACTATATCATCTGTCCCCACACAGCCTGCGGGGAAAGGGTGAGAAGGGATTATTTCCAGTCCTGTCCTACAATTGTTGTGTCTACAGCCCATCCAGCCAAGTTCGACACCATTGTAGAGCCCCTTATCGGTAGGACTGTACCAATTCCAAAGAACCTTTGGGAGATAATCCAGAAGGAAAGCTACGCAAAGGAAATAGGAAAGGACTATAAGGAGCTCTTCTGAGTCCTTTCCCCAAATACATCTGTAGAATAGTAGTAGATGACGAAGAGTAATGCTACCAATGTCCAGGAAATGGCATAGGAAAGCATTACTCTTTCTATTGATGCCGAACCAATGGGTGTGGAGAGCCAGATTATTCTTGTTCCGCAGATGCCGAAGACAGTGAAGAGGGTAGGAACAACTGTCTTTCCAGCTCCCCTCAAGGCTCCTGAGTATATTTCAATGGGAACGTAGATCAGGAACACAGGTGCAATTGTGTTGAGGATTCTCATGCCGATCTCCACCACAGCTTCATCGGAAGCGAACAGCATGAAGCCATACCGCCCGAAGGATAGGTAGAGGGAAGCCAGGAGCAGTGCTGAGAAAAGTGTCATAATGAGACACTCTGTCACTCCCTTCTTTGCTCTTTTTATCTTTCCTGCTCCATAGTTCTGGCCTACAAAGGTGGTGATGGAGATACCGAAGGCATTTACAATCATCCAGAACACTGCGTCTAGCTTGTTGTATGCAGCCCAGGCGGCGGCTGTATCTGTGCCGAACATATTCACTTTTGTCTGGATGATCATGTTTGATATGTTGTACATCACAGACTGTATTCCTCCAGGAAGACCTATGGCCAGCATCTTCTGAAGGATTCTTGGGTCATAGGTAAGCATTCGCGACACTTCCATCCTTTCCAGTCCTTTTCTTGTTCCAAGGAAGATGAGAGTGCATAGAGCTGATACAGCTTGGCTGATTACTGTGGCTTCCGCAGCTCCCTTGACACCGCGCCTGAATACGGCAATGAAAAGTATGTCCAAAATGATATTCAATATGGCACCGATGACCAGGAACCAGAGAGGATGCCTGGAGTCTCCGAAGGCACGAAGGATTCCTGAAGACATATTGAATATGATGAGGCCTGTGGAACCGAGAAAGTATATACGGAGGTAGCTTTCAGCCAAAGGAAAGATATCTTTCGGAGTGGCCATTATGGTCAGCATTGGCTTTGTAAGGAGGAAGCCTCCTATTGATATCACCAGGCTGAAGACTATGGAAAGGCATATGGCTGTATGGAGGCTCTTCTTTACCTTCTCCCCATCCTGGGCGCCGTAGGCTTGGCTTATGACCACAGTGGCTCCACCTGCAACACCTGTAAAGAATCCGATTATCAGATTGGTAAGGGTGCTGGTTCCTCCGGAGACAGCAGCCAAGGCTTCCTTTCCCAGGGCCTGACCTACTATTATTGCGTCGATGGTGTTGTAGAGGGTAAGAAAAAGAGTCCCGAAAAGAATCGGGAAGAAGAAAAGAAGAATCTGTTTCCAGATAGTTCCTTCAGTTATGCCGTTTCCTGTCCTTTCCTTTGCCATACTATGAGGGATTCTAGTTAGGGAAGGGAAGTAAATCAATAGAATAGTCAGAATTACATATGTAAACTTGATTTTGTTTTTCCCTTTGATGTGGTATTATCTTCATATGTACTCAAGATCCTTAATGCTGGCATCCATTGACCTTATTGCGATTATTGGCGAATTGATAGTTCTTGCCAATTCCTCGAAGAACAATAAGGATGTGGGCCAGCCTGTATTCAACTCATTGATTAAGGTCTTGATGTTTGTAACCTTCACGGATCTCTTGTCCTGGTTCCTTGTGGATGTAAAGACAGATTTCCTCAGGTATCTAGGTATCCTTGACGGTTTCTTCAACTACTTCCTTCCCAACGTGGCTTGGTGGATATGGCTTATATATGCCTATTCCTTCATCTCCAGAGCCCATACCAAATCCAGGACCAAGGCATTCTTCATCTGCTCATCCATCCCTACATTAATATCCTTCGCACTTCTTGTAGCCAATCTCTTTACAGGTATCTACTACTACTATGATGCAGCTGGCCACTATTACAGGGGAGAATACTACTGGGTCAACACCTGCCTTTCGTCCTCCTACATGATTTGGTTCTTCATCCTTATGGTCATGGACTACATCAGGACAAATAGCTCTACCCACAGAAAATACATCGTATATCTCTTTGGCTTCGCCTTCCTTCCGATAATCGGTCTCATTTCCGAGCAGCTTTTCTATGGCCTTTATTTCGCTCCTGTCTTCTCCTTCTATGGAGTGCTGATGGTATACCTGAATGTACAGAAGGAAAGAATCTCAGGAGCCGTAGCCGATAAGGAGAAGGCAGACGCTGAGGTTGAGGATGCAAAGGTGAAGGTGATGCTGAGCCAGATCAAGCCTCACTTCCTCTTCAATACGCTGAACATCATCCGTAGCCTTATAACAAGGGATTCCAAGACAGCTGTAGAGGCCGTAGACCACTTTGCAGATTATCTGAGGGAGAATATGACCAGCCTTGAGCATACGGAGTGCATTCCTTTTGAAGAGGAGCTTAGGCATGTGGAGAACTATCTATACATAGAGAAGCTTAGGTTCAAGGGCCATCTAAATGTAGAGTACGATATCCATTCCACATCCTTCTCCATTCCTCCTCTTGCCCTTCAGGTCCTGGTTGAGAATGCTGTGAAGCATGGAATTTCTCCCAAGGAAGAGCCTGGAACAGTGACCATCAGAACCAGCGAAGACAGCGAATGCTACATGGTCCTTTGCGAGGACGATGGTGTGGGCTTCGACGTGAACCGTAAGGTTTCAAAGTCCCATGTGGGAATACGAAACATCAGAATGAGGCTGGATGCAATGTGCAGTGGCTCCCTTCATATTGACAGTACCATTGGAAAAGGAACCATGGCTATCATTTCAATACCGAAGAATCAGAAGTAGACCTTCTCTGCTGTTTTTGAAAAGAACCACTTCTCTTCCTTTTCAGAGAATATTCCTTTTACATAATCTATCTGTTCCTTCACCGTGGCTGAGGTCAAGGTGGAGGGAAGGTCTGTGCCCCACATGAGGTGTTCCGCCCCAACAATATCCCTTGCGTATCCAAGATATTTACGCGCTGTAGGGAAGGGATAATCCTCCGGTCTGGTCTTCCAGAAAAGGGCTGCAGTATCGAAGAAGATGTTGTCGCTCTGTAGGCTGTCCAGCTCCCGCTTAAGGTTCTCATCCTCTCCCTTTCTTGGGGAGGAAAGGTGGCAGACCACTATATTGAAGTCTGGGAAGTCTCTGCTGATTCTACAGATTTCATCTATCTGGTGGCTCTCTTCACTTCTTCCTCCTAGGTCAAAGGCCAGAGTCTTAACCTTTCCGTATAGCCTTGAATATATGGAATACATCATCTCTCCTCCCAGCGGGAAGGTCCTGTGGCTTCCCATAAGGCCACAGCCTGTGGAGACCTCGAACTTGAAGGTGTGGAAGCCAAGGGATAACAGGTGGGAGATAATGGACTCAAGATTTCTGGAATAGGGATCCACAGCTGCTGCAGCCTTGATCCTTGTACTATATTTCTTCTCCGCTTCCCACACTCCATGGTTATCGAAGCCCAGGAAACCTCCTTGAAGAAGAACAGCCTTATCTATTGCGTTCCGGTCCATCAGGGCAATAAGGTCCTCTATGGTGAACATGGTCCTGCCATAGCTTTCAGGAATCAGCTGTATCACTTCTCCATTTGCCCAGATGGCCTTTCCATTGTCCAGGGCCCTTAATTCACCGTTGGCTCCAAAGCCTGAGAGTGAAGAGAATATATGAGCATGAGCGTCTATCACTTTTGGCCTCCGGAAATGAGGGTAGCAATATGGACAATGGAATGGCAATAGATTGTGATTCCATAAAATCACAAATACTTTGTCTGATAATCACATATACATGGAGTATAATGACTCAAGAGGAATGAAATGAAGGAAACTCGTATTTGCATAATTGGCGGTGGAAGCAGACTTTGGGCCATCCAGTTCTTCAAGGATCTTGCTTATGCCAAAATGACCCACGGAACAGTGGTTCTCCATGATATTGACCATAAGGCTGCTGTGAATAACGTGAGCGTAGGTGTCCAGACCTTCCGTGTCAACGAAAGCGAAGGAAGGTTCAGGTTCACCTGTGAAGATAACCTGGAGAAGGCTCTGGAAGGAGTGGATCTTGTAATCATATCCATTGAGCCAGGATCCATAGAATGCAGAAGGGGAGACCTGGTTCTTCCTGAAGAGTATGGAATACTCCAGAGTGTTGGAGACACCACAGGTCCAGGAGGAATCATGAGGGCAAGAAGGGCTCTCCCCATGTTCTTCAGCTTTGCCAAGGCCATCGAGAAGGTGTGTCCAAAGGCCTGGGTCATCAATTACACAAATCCTATGACCCTTTGTACAGCAGCACTGTATAAAGCTTTTCCTGGAATAAAGGCTCTTGGCTGCTGTCATGAAGTTTTCCATACGGAAACATTCCTTGCTGAGAAAGTTGCTGAGTGGTTTGGTGTTCCTCAGCCCGATAGAAGGGAGATCAAGGTGGACATTACAGGTGTAAACCACTTCACCTGGGTTACCAGGGCTTCCTGGCAAGGCATTGACCTTATGCCAAGGCTGAAGGAGATGGCTGAGGATGAGAATACTTACAGCGACCTGACGGAAACTGCTAAGGCCAGGATCAAGGAAGAGAAGTGGTTCGACTGTGACCATCTTATAGCCCTTTCCCTTCTCAGGGACTTTGGGGCCTTAGGAGCTGCTGGAGACAGACATCTTTCTGAATTTGTCCCATTCTTTCTTAACAGTGATGAAGAGCTCTGGAAATATGGTGTGGTCAGGACACCATATTCCTGGAGAGTTGAAGAAGATAAGAGAAAGAAGGCAAAGGTGTTCACTCCTGAGGAGCTGAAGGCTACGGCTTCCGACGAGGAGGGGGTAGACATAATGTGCTCCCTAATGGGGGAGCGTACTCTCTTCACCAATATAAACTTCCCTAACAAGGGACAGATCTCTTACCTGGAGAAGGGTAGGATAGTTGAATCCAACGGCTTCATTTCACAGGATTCCATCCAGCCTGTGGTGTCTACAGATCCTCCTCTTGCTGTACAGAATATGGTGAGAAGAGTTTCTGATATCCAGGAAATGGTTCTTGAAGCCATATGGAGCGGAGACCAGAAGCTTCTATTCTCTGCCTTCCTGTCTGACCCTTTGGTAAATCTTCCCCGTAACAGGGCAAAGGAACTGTTTGACAGGATGCTGGAAGCTTCCAGCTATAGAGCATAGAAATGGGCGGCAGCTGCCGCCCGTGTCCTATAGTACTCTTCCTACAGGAAGACTTCTTATGGCGATTACCGTGGAGCATCCTTCCCCGAAAAGATTCTCCATGGCCTTGATGTATTTTTCCCTTAGCCTTACAGGCACGTAGGCCTGGATAGTTCCTGCAAATCCACCTCCGTGGACTCTTGAAGCTCCTTCCCCGTCCAGTATCTCTTCGCTTAATGCCAGTGCAAGAGACACTCCCTGCTCATGGGGCTCTGATGATGGATATACATTCTGAAGGAATCTGAAGGAGGAGTTTCCGCTTTCCTGTACATTGTAGAGGAAGGTGTCGATATCTTCGTTCTTCAGATTGGAGAGGATGTAGGAAACCCTTTCATTCTCCTTGAAGAAGTGGTATGCACGGAGAAGGGCTCTGTCGTTATGGAGAGTTTCCCTGATTTTTCTGATATCCCTCAAGAAGTCCTGGAATTCCACTTCCCTAAGGTTTTCCTTTCCATAGAACCCTGCCACAGCCTTCATCTCTGGAGGAACGGCAGCATATTCATCTGTCAGGTCTGCATGGCAGCCTCTGGTGTCTGTAATGATCATATCCAGGTCGAAGGCTGAGAAATCGAAGTCGATGGCCTCCACCTTTGGATTCTTCTTGTCCTGGAAATCGATTCCCACGATTCCGCCGTTGGCGCAGGAAATCTGGTCCAGAAGTCCTGAAGGCTTTCCGAAATAGACGTTCTCTGCATATTGGCCGATGATGGACAGCTCCACAGGAGAAAGGCTGTCGGAGGCATAAAGATAGTTGAAGATCTCAGCTATGAGCACTTCCACAGAAGCTGATGAACTGAGACCTGAGCCTCTGAGAACCTTGGATGTAACATTGGCATCCCATCCCTTGATATCTATATTCCTGTCCTTGAAGGCTCTTGCGATGCCTCTAAGTAGGGAAGCGGTGGTATTCTTCTCTTCCTCTTTGATCTCCAGGTCCGAAATGTCGATAGTACACTTTGGAAAGCCTTGGCTGACGAAGGTGACCAGTGAATCATCCCTGGCAGATACTGCAGCAATAGTGTCAAGATTGATGGCTGCTCCAATTACTTTTCCCTGATTGTGGTCAGTGTGGTTGCCAGCGATTTCAGTTCTTCCGGCGGCACTGAACACCAAGGGGTCAGATTTGCCGAAAAGGTCTTTATGGTCAGAGATGAGGGAGGCGAATCTCGCATCCATTTCTTCCACATCAACATTCTTCCCGTAGAGGGCAGGATACTTATCATGTAGCTCTTTAGTCATAAGGATATTTTAATTTGAAGAGTTTATTATTGAAAGTCTTTTGTTTCCTTTTCCTGTTAGGAGAATGAAGGATCTCCACTCTTTCAGTAGCTTTTCCTCCACCAGAATATCCAGCGCCCTTGAGATTTCCTTCTCTTCCCATCCTGGGAGGGAAGGCAGGAATGGAAGTAGGGATCTTCTCTTGATTCTCTTTTCCAGTCTCCTTCGTCTCCATATAAGGTGCCTCTTTGCAATAGTAAGAATCTCTTTTTCCCCGCTTGTCTTCCACACCTCCTTCTGGCAGTGGGAGCACTGGGTGCATCCCTCCTCATCGCTCTCTTCATCCATAAGGGACAGTAACTTTCTTCTGATGCATCCCTGATCCTTGAATACTGAAAGGAGATTGTCTCCATCAAGTGGGTCATACAGTACGAAGGAGTGGGCAAGGCTTCCGTCCCTGCCTGCTCTTCCTGACTCCTGTAGAAACTCTTCAGCCTCCATGTTGACGCTGTAGTGGATGGTGGCCCTGATGTCCTTTTTGTCTACTCCGGTGCCATAGGCTGAAGTGGCGCATAGTACAGAGCTGGAGTCGCTGTTGAAGAAATCTTCAATTCTCTTTCTCTCCTCCTTATCCAGTCCTGCATGGTAGAAGGTACTTCTGATTCCTCTGGAGCGAAGGAATAGGGATAGCTTTTCCGTGTCTTCTCTTCTTGGGCAGAATACAACACAGGGCCTATATTCCCTGTTTCTGACGATAGACAAAATGTCTTCCTTCCTATTAAGGCTCCGCATTGCATGGTAGTATATGTTGCTCCTGTCAGCAGAAGCCTTTATTACATAGGGTGTAACGCCTCTGAATACACGTTCCTTGATTATTTTATAGGTCTTATTGTCCATAGTTGCAGTAAAGGCCAGGAGATGCCTGGGGTTGATTGTTGCTACCACCTCCGGCAATTGTCTGTAGCTAGGGCGGAACGTGTCACCCCAGGAAGCTGCAATGTGGACTTCGTCTATTACAAGGGCCCCTGTCTTCTGCCATATGGTAGTGAGCCTCTTGTCTTTAGACATGTAGAGAAGAGTCTCCATATTTGTAATCAGGACTTTTGCTTTTCCGCTGAGAAGGGAATGGATACGCTCCTCTCTCTCTTCTCTGGAAAGCCCACCCTTAAGCGTGACGCTTTCGATTCCCATGGCCTTCATCCTCTTCTCCTGGTCTGCCATAAGGGAAAGAAGGGGATAGACAGAGATTATGATTCCTGAAATGAAGACAGTTGGCGCCATGAAGCATATGGATTTTCCGCTTCCTGTAGGGAGGCAGGCAAGAATGTTGGATTTTCCTCCGTTCATTTCACTCTGTGCAATATGCATAATGACCAGTTCCTGATGAGGAAAGAGGTATTTGATTCCAAGCTTTTGTTTCAGGAGCTCTTTAAGTTCCATTATATCCATATGGATAAGAACGTGGATTTTTCACATTTTGATTTTATTTAAAAGTAATATTCTAATTTAGGAATAATTATTAAGGAATATAATTTGAAAAGGCCAAAGGAAAAGGGGAGGATGGACCTCCCCTAGCTTTGCTTAGTTCTTCTTAGGTGGAACAGCAATGATATTCTTGATGGCTGGCTTCTTCTCAAGATTCTTTACAAGGCCTCTCTCACGTGCCTTATTCACGTAGTTAGGATCCTCGAAGGAATAGTGGAAGTTAGTGTGGACATCATAGGTTCCCTTCATAAGGGCATAAGCGTCTTCTGTGATTACAAGCTCTTCATCGGTTGGGATAACGAAGATCTTTACAGGTGACTCATCCTTGCTGATGCATGTTTCAGCATTTCTGCAGTGGGAAAGGTCGTTCTTTTCTTCGTCGATCATGATACCCAGGCTTTCAAGACCCTGGCAGGAGCCAAGTCTAACATTTTCACCCATTTCACCTACACCAGCTGTGAAGACGATTGCGTCAACTCTTCCAAGAAGGGCTGCATAGGCACCGATGTATTTCTTGATTCTGTGGCATTCAAGGTCTACGCAGAGCTGAGCCTTCTGGTCACCTTCCTGAGCCATAATGGATACGTCTCTTCTGTCGCTCTTTCCGCAGAGACCTACAAGACCAGACTTCTTGTTGAGGATAGTGTCCATTTCCTGGACAGAGTATCCAGCGTTGACAGAGATGTACTGGATGACGGCTGGGTCGATGTCACCGCTTCTTGTTCCCATTACAAGGCCTTCAAGAGGAGTGAGACCCATGGAAGTGTCGATACATACACCGTTCTTTACAGCACAGGCTGAAGCACCGTTACCGATGTGGAGGATAATTACGTTGGTATCCTTGTTCTCCTTTCCAAGAAGCACGGCAGCTCTCTTTGCACAGTAGAGGTGGCTTGTTCCGTGGAAGCCGTAGCGTCTTACGTTATACTTTTCATACCATTCATAAGGAACAGCATACATGAAAGCCTCTGGAGGCATTGTCTGATGCCAAGCTGTATCCAGGACGATGGCCTGAGGAACATTTGGCATAAGCTTTCTTGCACACTCGATACCCATGATGTTTCCAGGCATGTGCAATGGTCCAAGTGGAATGAGGGTCTTCAGCTGCTCGATGACTTCATCTGTAACGAGAGTGGATTTCTTGAACATCTCGCCACCATGGAGAACTCTATGGCCTACAGCTCCGATTTCGCTGAGGTCCTTGATACAGCCGTAGGTTGGATCCTGAAGCATCTTAAGGATATAGTCGATGGCTTCCGCATGGGTTGGAGAGGAGAACTTGTCGTTGAACTCTTCCTTTCCCCTAGACTTCTGTTCAATGGTAGAATACTCCTGGCCGATGCGTTC
>JAEDOD010000141.1 GCA_016302165.1 Sphaerochaetaceae bacterium | reverse complement strand
AATAGAATCTAGCAGAATTCTTTCACAAACCTATTGAAAAGAGAATCAAAAGCAGATGCAAACTCATTGATGGTTCGCTGGTCAAAGCTTTTGGTCTTTTCGCTGACAAAGCCATTCTGTCTTAGGCTTTCCATAAAGTTTCTTTCGCTGAGGCGTGCTCTTATGTTTTCTGTAGTTAGCTCATGTCCTCTATCGTCCAGGACCACAAGCCCCTTCTCGATCAGCCTGGAGGCAAGAGGAATGTCGTGAGTAATTGCAAAGCCAGGAGTCTCAGAAAGCTCTACAAGCTTATCGTCAGCACTATTCATTCCTGTCTCAACTATATACATATATATATTACTGCGGATTTTTCTCAGCTCTTCCTTATCTAGAGTGTCACGGAGGGGAGCACGGAGAGAAGCTGTATGGTGCTCAATTGCATCCCTTACATCAGGAAGAACTCTATCTGAGGCAAAGTGGCATGCCTTAATATATTGGTTATCCTTAAGAATTCTTCTAATAACCATAGCCCTATGGGGTTTAGGAAGGGAATCCGAGTCAATGAATATAGAGAACATAGACTCAAAATACAGCTAAAACTGTTACTATTTCAAGAAGCACCCTGCTCTTTCCCAAGAAAAAGAAATGACAATTATAGCCAATACAGAACAAAACTCTATTTTTTCGATAAAAATATCCTTATTCAGTCGGGAATTACACTTATAGCCGTGGAAATTCTGCCCATTTTTGTTCTATGATTTCCATGCAAAGGAGATATAAAGTATATGAATCATTCACCATTGCAGACGGCACGTTATTCCTATGAACCAAAGCTCCCAATGATCCTTCGCTCCGCCATGAACGAAATCATTGCTGTAGAAGGACAGGCTACTACAAGTGCCGCTGACCAGGACAAGATCAAGGCTCTATTCCCAAACACCTTCGGACAGAAGGAAATCTCATTCCAGAAGGGAGAGAACAATGCCGAAGTAAAGAAGAACGTTGTTGGCGTTATCCTTTCCGGTGGCCAGGCTCCTGGTGGACACAATGTTGTTTCAGGCCTATATGATGCACTGAAAAAGGCTAATCCAGAGAACCAGCTTATCGGCTTCCTCGGAGGACCAAGCGGTCTTACAGATGACAAGTATCTTACATTTACAGATGAATACATCAATGAATTCAGAAACACTGGAGGATTTGACATCATCGGAAGCGGAAGAACAAAGCTGGAGACAAAGGAGCAGTTCCAGAAGGCTGCAGAAGTTTGTAAGAAGCACAACATCAACGCTATAGTAATCATCGGCGGTGACGACTCCAACACAAACGCAGCAGTACTTGCTGAATACTTCAAGGCTAACAACTGTGGCGTACAGGTAATCGGATGCCCAAAGACAATTGATGGCGACCTGAAGAATGACGACATCGAAATCTCATTCGGTTTCGATACCGCTACAAAGACTTTCGCTGAACTCATCGGCAACATCGAAAGAGATGCAAACAGTGCAAAGAAGTATTGGCACTTCATCAAGCTCATGGGCAGAAGTGCTTCCCACATCGCTCTTGAGTGTGCTCTTGAAACTCAGCCAAACGTCTGTCTCATTTCTGAAGAGATCGAGAAGAATGCAATGTCTCTTTCCCAGATTGCAGACTATGTTGCTTCCAGCGTTGTAAAGAGAGCTGAGAAGGGAATGAACTTCGGCGTTGTCCTCATTCCAGAAGGCCTTGTTGAGTTCGTACCGGAAGTCAAGTCTCTTATTGCTGAAATCAATGACATCCTTGCAGCCAAGGGTGATGAGTTCAATGCAATCGAGTCCATTAAGGATAAGATCGTATTCATGAACAAGAACCTTTCTGCAGAATCTCTCTCTGTATACTCCATCCTTCCAGAAGGAATCCAGGAGCAGATGATTGCTGACAGAGACCCACATGGCAACGTCCAGGTATCAAAGATTGAAAGCGAGAAGCTTGTTTCCTCACTTGTTGAAGCAAGACTCAAGGAACTGAAGAAGGAAGGTAAGTATGATGGCAAGTTCAATGCACTCCACCACTTCTTCGGATATGAAGGAAGATGTGCATTCCCATCCAACTTCGACTCAGACTACTGCTACTCTCTTGGATATAACGCATTTATGCTTATCCAGGCAGGATGCACAGGTTATCTCTCATCAATCCGCAACCTCTCCAAGCCAGCCACAGAGTGGAAGGCAGGTGGTATGCCTATCACTAAGATGATGAACATCGAGAGAAGACATGGTGAAGACAAGCCTGTAATCAAGAAGGCTCTGGTAGAGCTTGATGGAAAGCCATTCAAGTACTTTGCAGAAAATAGAGACGTGTGGGCTGTAGATACATGCTACACCTTCCCTGGTGCAATCCAGTACTATGGACCGGAAAGCGTCTGTGACCTTACAACTGTTACACTCAAGCTGGAGCAGTCCAACTAATAGATTCAGCATTTAAACTATAATATGCATAAGGCGGATGGAATTTCTTAGTACTATCCGCCTTATAT
>JAEDOD010000037.1 GCA_016302165.1 Sphaerochaetaceae bacterium | reverse complement strand
AAGCCCCATCTGTCAATTTTCATTTGGTCAGACCTTATCCTTTCCCATAAGCACCGTCAGAATCTCTATGACGGCAAGAATGGAGAACTTCCCAAGAATATGCTCATCACCCTTGAAGAACAGCTCATCAGATACCTGTATGGCATTGGTTGCGGCCTTTGAGATCAGGGATTGAGGATTTGCAGAAATCACATCTGCCTTTCCTCCAGCAAAGACCACCCTGCTGATACTGTCCATAGTCAACTTCTCTTTTCCTGTAATGGACACTGCAAGACAAAGGTCAGCTTCCTCTTCTCCCTGTGGATTCCATATGATTTTCTTTTCAGGGTAGAACTTTTCTATGGATTCCCTTAGAAGTGCAGAGTAGGATTCAGCTTCTCCTTCTCCTCTCACAATGATGGAAGAGGCGGATACGATGTCCTCGACGAAGGTCTCAAGTACAGGATAGGATTCTTTCCCCAAAGTCCTTTCAAGACTTCTCATGATGCCGGAAGACAGTCCGGTGGAAATCCTTTCAGCATTGTCGTCCTCTCCCACAGGAACAACCTCAGTGTACCGGGCACCTTTTCCTGCCTCATACCAGACCTTAAAGTCCTTAAGACCGTTGAAGTCAAGAGATTTGCAGAAGCGTACCACCGTAGCCTTGCTTACATCAGCAGCCTCTGAAATCTGGGCAATGGATAGATTCTGGATTTCATCCTCGTGCTCAAGAAGATAGTTGAGCACTCTTTCCTCTTTCACCTTCACTCTTCCGTTGGAAGTGTTGAGCATCTCCATAAGTCTGGAATTGCTGTTTTTTTCCATGTTCAATCTCCTGTAAACAGTCTAACCCCCACGACTATAAGCAAACTATAAACAAGTTTGTCAAAAGGGGGCAAGAAAAAAGGAAAATCTTCATTAAAACTACTCATTATGTCGGAAATAGTTGCCCTCAATGAATCAAAGGACCAGAGAAGGCGCTGATGGTTTCCAGACTCCTTATGGATCGGGAGAGGGCTCCCTCATCCCAGACTCCCTTCTCAAGAGTCTCAACCACTGAGGAATACCAGAGGGGAAGAAGGGCAAGGGGACGGGAATAGAGAGCGCTGAGGTCAATCCTTTCTCCCTCCTCTCCACCTAAATTTATGGTCAGAGAGCTTCCACCGTCCCTCAGGAGGAGCTTACCGGAAGAGAAAGAAACCTCCAGGCCCCAGGGCATGGGCTCAATAGCCATAGCCTTTTCCTCCTCAAAGAGATAGTAGATAGCGTCAATGACTTCGTAGGCTCCTGCCAAAAGAGCCTTATTTCTGGTTAGCCGTGAGGAATATGGAGTCCAATTTCTTTTCCATCTGGGGTATGGAGATAACAATGAGAAATCAACAGTAAAGGAAGAAGAGGGGCTGAGGGATGCCTTCAGCTTCCTTATTTCAGGCGCCGCTGAGAGCGTAGAGACAGGGAAAAGGAATATCCCCTCCTCTTCTGCCAGACTGATGATCTCTGAAGCTTCCGAGGCAGTGTCGGAGATGGGAGTCTCAAGGACAATCCCTTTTCCCCTTTTTGCAATTTCTTTGACAGTAGAGAAATGGAAAGGGGTGGGAGTTGCAACCACCACTATGTCCACATCGCTGTCGTCTATCACATATTCTTCGTCCCTCTGGAGTTTGGGAATATGGTGACGGGAGGCAAAATCCCTGGCTTTTCCTTCATCCCTGTCGTAGACGGAGACTAGAGACAGGGCAGGATTGGAATTGATGGCTGCGGCGTGGTACTCTCCACTCCAGCCTGCTCCCAAAATGCCAATTCCTATCCTATTCACACTTCTCTGCCTCTTCCACAATGTCTAAAGTATCCAGAGCGGCCTCCAGAAGATAGGACACCACATCCTCTTCCCTTTCGCTTCCTCCATAGGAGCCAAGGGACTCACGGCATCCATTTCCATACATGTTGACTCTCAGAGCACCATAGAAGCCTCTGGTGCCATAATCCTCCTGGAGGGACCTGAGGCTCTCACCTGTCAGGGAGGAAAGGATCCTCAGGTCCTCCTTCTCCAGCTGTATGGAGAATACAGGGCGGCCATCCTCCTTGGCCACCATTGCCCAAGGAATGTATACAATGCTGTCTTCACCCATTGGAATGGCATTTTTAAGGAGAATAAGCTCAACTCCTTCGGCCATCCATCTTCCCCTTACGTTCTTTTCAGGATCTGCAATATCGGGGCTGATTCTCTTCTCCAGAACTGGAGCCATAGTTCTATCTACTGTCATATCTTCTCCTTCAGGGCCTCTTTCAGATTCGCTGTGAGATCCTCCTTTCCTTTGTTCTTGAAGGCAAGGGCCAATTTAGTGCCTTCAGTGCTTCTTTTTCTGTCTTTAGGGATTTCAGAGGAGAATACAGCCTCCACCACATCAGAAAAGGTTATGGAATCCGATGGTCTTTTCAGCATGAAGGATGTGCCTTGGGGATTGATGGAGACAATAAGGGAGGAAGACTCCAGGTCGCTGAGCACATTGTTCAGTCTGCTCATAGGCATGGAAAGGGAGGCGCTCATATCCTTTATGCTGGTGCTTCCCTTTCCCTCCTCAAACCTGCGGGCAATAAGAAGGATAACGTCGATGGAATCGGAAATCTGGGTTTCTCCTGCAACAGGCTTACCGATCAGGGTATCCTTATCAGGCCTGAACTGATGGATATATGTAACCTCCATCACCAGCACCACGATGTACCAGATGATGTATAGAAAGAGCAGTACAAAGAGAATGGATGCAAGGGATCCGTAGATTACTGAATATCCCACAGAATAGGATATGATCCTTGAGAAGAAGAAGGTGGAGACATAGGTAAGAAGAGTTCCAAGGGCGGCTCCTGAGACAGAGGAGGCCACTCGTATCTTCACGTTGGGCACAGCTGTAATCATTACGAAATAAACAGCAAAGACCACAGCAAAACGGCCCAGGACCCCCACCATTTCTCCTATGGCGCTGGTCTCCACATCCTTTCCCATTAAGGAATAGAACTTCTGGGACAGAGAGGATGAAAGGGCAAAGCCGAATGTGAGCACCACAGTAAGCACTATGATGAACATTATGATGAGCATAAGTCTCTTCATGGTGCCTTCCGAAGGCTCAGTGCGGAATATATGGTTCACCAAGGAGTAGACCTTATTCACCAGGAACATGCCAGTAATGATGAAGGACACCAGTCCCACCACTCCCAGGGACATGGCGGAGCCTGTAAACTTCATGATGCTCTCCATTACAGAGATTCCTGTACCTTCCCCGAATGTATCGCAGAGCCATTCAGAGATTACAGCCATAAAGGGCTCCAAAGCCCCGAAAGCCGAAAGGAAGGCTGAAAGGAAGGTAAGGCAGGGCACTATGGCTATCAGGGTGGAATATACCATGCCGGAGGCAAGAAGATTGATGTTGTCCCGAGACATTGACCTGAAGGCCTGCCTTATTACTCCATAGTAGTCTACGGCCCAGTCGTTGATTTTCTTCATTAAGGCAGAAAAGTGCATCAGATGAACTCCAGAAGGAAGGAGGCTGCATCATTGGCTACTTCTTCATACATTACGTCATTCAGGATCTCATGCCTTCCATTTTTGTAGAGCTTCACCCTTACGTCCTTGATTCCAGCTTCCCTATAGAGGGATGAAGCCTTCTCCACTCCCTTTCCATAACCTCCCACAGGGTCCATGTCTCCGCTCTGGAAGAGAATAGGAAGATCCTTCCTGATGGCGGCGATAAGCTTTTTGTCATTGGCTGTCTCAAGGCCCTCAATAAGGTCGCCGTAGAAGGAAGAGGAACAGATGAAGCCGCAGTCCAGATCCTTCTCATACTTCTTCCTCTCCTCTTCAATGGAGGAAAGCCAGCAGAAGATTCCTTCCTTTCTCCAGTCAAACTTCTTTATGTAGGAGCCGAAGATAAGATTGTTGAGCCACTCATCCTTGTGCTTTGTTCCATATTTTTTAGCCCTGTGACGGCTAAGGGCCATACCCACCTTGCCCGCAATTCCCTGGCCGCTGCCGCTTCCCATGATGATAGCGGCCCTATAGGCCTGGCTGTGCCTTTCAAGATTGGTACGTGTAATGAAGGAACCCATGGAATGGCCCATGATGAAATGTGGAAGCTCTGGATAATCAAGAGCTATCTTTTCGTCCAGCTCCCAGCTGTCGTCACATACAGTATTCCAGCCATCCTTTTCTCCGAACCAGCCCTTGTCTTCATCGCTCTTCTTTGTATTTCCATGGCCTCTATGGTCCTGAATATACACTGTAAAGCCCTTGTCATTGAGGAAACGGGCAAACTTGTCATATCTGAGGCTGTGCTCTGCCATTCCATGGTTCAGGTGCAGAGTGGCCTTAGGGTCCTCAATTCTCCATACTCTATAGAAAAGTTCACTTCCATCTCTGAGCTTCAGTGTATTTTCTTCCATTTATTCCTCCAATCTTTCACTATATAGAGATTATAGTGCCAAAACCATGTGAAGCAAAGAGTAGCTGTCTCTTCTTTTCCTCTGTGGTAAAATATGGTCTATGGATGGGAAAATTCTAGTTTTCTCCGATATACATGGAGACAAAATGGCCATGGAAGCCATCTGGCGGGCCAAGGAAGAAGTAGGAGCCTCCTCACTTTTCTCCCTGGGAGACCTATGCCCGGATCCGGGAGACCCGGTCTGGAGAGGAATTACAGGCGTCAGGGGGAATATGGACAGATGGTATCAATATGGAGACCTTCCCTTTCCTCCCAGGGAAAGATCCTTTTTCTGGGAAGGACGGACTGTATATGCGTTCCACGGCAACGAAATTCCATCCTTCTCTCCTGAAAAAGGGGACATTGTAATGTCTGGACATACCCATATTCCATCCTTCAGGAATAAAGATGGTGTATTCTACGTGAATCCTGGATCCGCTTCTCAGCCCAGGACTTCACTTCCTCCATCCTTTGCACTTCTTTCGGCAGAGTGCTTCACCCTTTTCTCCCTTCTGGACCTGAGCATTATCTCAAGGCGAAGCTTTTCTTCGTCCCAATAATCCTGAAGCCTCTTCAAAGGAACTGTATCGCTTCCTCCAGCGCTATCGCTATCCAGAAGGAAATGGGAGGGAAGCGGCGTCCACTCCACACCCAGGATTCTGTATATTTCCATCCCCTTCTCCAAGAGCTCAAGACTGGAGTGGCCGAAGGCATGGAACCGTCTTGAATAGAACCTGGCAAGAAGACGGGACTGGAATGCAGCTTCCGGCACCTTGGACCAATATCCCAGATCGGAACACATCGGAGGATGGCCTAGACTAGACAAGGCAAGATAATGGATAACCTCATAGAAAGCTATTGTAGCTGCAGCATCCTCCTTTGGCCGTCTTTTCGGGAAGAGAAGAGTGGCTGGAAGGAAGAAGCCAAGAAGAGAAGAATAGCTCAAGGCCATGGCCGATGCTCCCCTAAGGTCGAAGTCTATGGGAAGGTGGTCCTGGCACTGTATGCACCCCGGAAGATCCGAGAGTCCATTATAGAGGATGCAGCCAGAGGCAATACGGGAAATGAGGGCAACTATTTCAGGAACACTTCTATCCTTCAGACCATACTCCGCCATCCTTTCTTCATCGCTGAGGATATAGGCCAGCATGGACCCTGTAACGCTTGCGTCCAGCCCATACTTCCTGACTTCGCTGACTATGCTGTCGATGTTGTCGGGATCGAAGAAGCCTAGATTGGTGCCGAGAGTCATCATCTCCCGCCACTTCGGCAGGATATGGCCATCCTTTCTTCTTCTGTCGCAGGCAAGGATGCAGTCTGAGCAGCTTTCAGGATAGTTTCCATATCTTTCAGCCATGGCGCATCCGTCAATGCTTCCGCTTCTGGGATCCGTCCTGTCCTGCCAGCCTCTTACAGGAAGCCAGCCCAAGGATGAAGCCTTGGATACAAAGGAATATCCTCCATAGGAACGGATAGACTTGAAGTATTCGCCTTTCTCTGCATTTCTCTGGGGAATGTTCCCTTCCCCAGCCTTTCTGTCAGGGAAGCCTGGAAAAACGATTCCCTTAAGGTTATGAAGGAAGAAGATGTGGCCCAGATCTATGCCAGGCATATTCTTTCCTCCACTTTGGACAGATGCAAACTTTACACCGCTGTCTCCTGCAGGACCTGTGGAAAGGGAAAGGTCCGAGTGACTGGAAAGAGCAATTTCCTCAAAGTAGAGGGATTCGGTGCCTCTAAGGTTCTCTGAAGGCAATATCTCTATGGAAGCGGAAGAGAGGGCGATATACTTCATCCTGTCGCTTCGTCCCAATATCACCATAGCCTTTATGCCCAGGCGATACAGGGAGTAGCCATGGTATGTGTTGAAGAGAGCAAAGGTTTCATGGCCCAGGAGAGGAGAATCCCACACCACTGTCCAGCAGTTGATGGATGAAGTTTCCATGGACACTGAAGAGGGAGAGGTGATCACCAGGGATTCCTTTCCATATTTTCTATGGAGGGATATTCCTTCCTCCAGTCCCTCCAGGGATGAAGGAGATGGTATTCTCTCCACTTCTGCATTCTTCAGGTCAATTACCAACAGGTCCATATCCCGATTATATCTTGAACATTCAATTTATGGTATATGGGAAAATTGGGATAGAAACAACGACACAAACTCCTTCCAATGGATTACCATTATTACAACATGGAAAAGAACACTATTACCTTCAATGGTATCAAGACAGATACCTTCATAGAGAAATCCAGTCCAAGAATAGTCTACCTGTTGGGGAAGCAGAAGAAGCTGAAATATGGAGAGAACCCTCCTGTGGCAGCTGTGGTCAACGGAGAACTTAAGTCTCTTCAGACTGAGATTCCGGAAAATGCTGTAATCGACTTAGTATATCTTGACTCAAAGGAAGGAAGGTCCGCATATCGCAAGACCCTGTGCTTCCTTCTCTGCTACGCATCCTCTGTGGTACATCCAGACAGGACTCTGGTGGTGGGACACTCATTGGGAGATGGATACTACTTCTCATACAAGGGAAAGGAGAAGCCAGATACAGAAAGGCTAAGGGAAGTCATGAAGAAGGCCATAGAGGAGGACATGATCGTAGATATCGAGACCCTTTCCGCCTCCCAGGCCCTTGAGTATGTGGAGAAGATGAAGTGTGAAGATACAAAAAAGCTTCTGGACACAAGAAACGACGGGGCATACACATTCAACAGAATAGGAACCGCCCTTAGCGTCAACTATGAGCCTCTCCTTCCTTCGCTGAAGCTTCTGGAGGTCTGGGAGCTTATGGATTACGGTGGAGGTCTTCTTCTCAGATATCCCCAGTCCCGTTCCCCAGAGAGAATTCTTCCCTTCCAGGACAATCCCCTTCTCTTCAAGGTCTTCGAGGAAACCAAGGAGAAATCAAAGATATTGGATGTAAGCAGTCTGGGATCCTTGAATCTGAAGGTTACTGGGGGAAAGATTCGTGAAGTGATAGTCCTTTCTGAGACACTGCAGCGTAGAAGGTTCTATAGGGCTGCAGAGGAGATCAGGAAGAGAGGAAACGTAAAGGTGGCCTTCGTCTCAGGACCAGCCTGCTCAGGAAAGAAGAGTTCAGGCATCAAGCTTTCAGCAGAGCTGAAGATCCAGGGCTTCGACCCAATAATGATCAGTCTTGATGACTATAGGACCAAGGAGAAGAAGGGAGTAAGTCTGGAAAGCCTGGACATCGACCTTCTCCGTTCCCAGGTGAAGGCACTTCTGAGTGGCGAAGAAGTGGAGCTTAAGAGCCTCAACGATGTGGACCAGAAAAGGATGTTCCGCTTTACGAAGGCCAGAATGAAGGAAAACACCATCCTGGTCATAGAAGGTGTGCAGACCTTGAACGAGAAGCTGATTCCAGGACTGGATGACAGCACCATATTCCGTGTATTCGTATCAGCCCTGACACAGCTGAATCTGGATACCATGAGCGGAATCTCCACCCGAGACAACAGACTCATCAGAAGAATCGTAAAGGAATGCAGGACCACATCCATTACTCCAGAGGAGGTCATCAATAGCTGGTCAGGCATAGAGGAAGAGGAGAAAAGCCAGCTTTTCCCCTATCAGAACAATGCAGATATAATGATCAACAGCGCCCTGGAGTATGAACTTGGAGTTCTCTCCACATATGTAATGCCACTGCTTCGCTCTGTAACTCCAGATCAGGGCAAGGCCTACACTGTGGCCAGACGACTAATGGCATTCATGGATCTGGTATATCCTATTCCTTCGGAATATGTGCCTTCCGACTCGATTCTCAGGGAATTCATCGGAGGCAGTGCATACAACCTTACCTGAGGGCAGTCTTGTCTTCAAGGGCCCCGCATTCCAGAAGGATGTCGGGGTTCTTCTTTATTATGGACAGAAGGCGAAGGGAGCTTCCTCCAATCTCATTGGTTCCAGCCTCCCAGGCCTCCACTGTCTTTGGGGATACATTCAAGACCTCTGCAAAGACAGAGACGGAAAGGGAAAGCTTCTTTCGGATCTTCCTTACCTCATCACTCTCCATCCTTTCAGGGGGATTTACTACAAGGAACTTGTTCCTTTTGGTAATGATGCCCTTTTTTTTGGGGAAAAGGGCATCCTTTACAGTATCGTTATAGTATGAGCTCAATTTGACTTTCCTAGAATATGCATTGCCTCTTCGATAGCTTCCTTAAGCTTGCCGACGCACTTGCCGCAGCCGCTTCCAGCTCCTGTAAGGGCCTTCAGGTCCTCGACAGACTTGACCTTGTCTTCCCTTACGAGGCTCTCGATCATCTGGTCTGTAACATTCTTGCATTCGCAGATGATTACAGCTGATGTAGCCTTATATGGATTTTCAAGGCCGTTCTTCTCAAGATAGTCATCGATGGCGGCCCTGAGAGCCTTGTCTCCCAGGACAGAACAGTGGAACTTATGCTCAGGAAGACCTCCAAGCTTGTCCATGATTGCCTTTGGAGTCAGACTGTATGCTTCCTTGAGTGTCATGCCGATAGCCATTTCGCTCATCATTGAGGTGGATGCAATGGCTGAAGCGCAGCCATAGGTAAGCCATCTGAGATCACTGATCTTTCCGTCCTTAACCTTGATGCCCACTCTCATCTGGTCTCCGCAGGCAAGGGATCCTACCTCGCCCACTCCGTCGGCCTCAAATTCCTCTCCCTCTCTCCAGAGATTGCGAGGATTCATAAAGTGGTCCTTGACCACATCCGTATATACCCACTGGGCCATAAAACTCTGTGCCATTATTGTCTCCTGGTACTCATTTCCCTGATCCTTTCAATGATCGGGGGAAGCTTTTCAAGTGTATATTCCACATCCTCGTCACTGTTGTAGCGACCAAGGGAGAAACGGATGGAACCATGTGCCAGCTCCACATCCAGTCCTGCAGCAAGAAGCACATAGCTTGGCTCCAGGCTTCCTGAAGCGCAGGCGCTTCCTGTGGATACTTCTATTCCTTCCAAATCCAGATAAAGGAGAATTGATTCGCCTTCTGCACAGGGGAATGAGACATTCAAGGTTCCTGGAAGGCACTTTGCCTCATCGTTGGATCCGTTGACCACAACATTTGGAATTCTTTCCTCAATTCCCTTTCTCAGCTTTTCCCTGAGCCTCCAAAGCTTGTCGTGTTCAGAAGACAGATTGATTCTTGCCAGCTCTGCAGCCTTTCCCATGCCTATGATGCTCTGGTTGTTGTATGTGCCAGCCCTATAGCCCTTCTCCTGATGACCACCATGGACGAAGGGAGAAAGAGGCACACCTTTTCTGGCAAAGAGAACTCCCACACCCTTAGGTCCATAGAACTTATGTGCAGACATGGAAAGGTAATCTGCTCCGATCTCTTTCACGTCAACCCTGATCTTTCCAATGGCCTGGGTGGCATCTGTGTGGAAATAGGCTCCATACCTGTGGGCTATTTCTGCAGCTTCCCTCACAGGCTGGATCACTCCAGATTCATTGTTTCCTGTCATGATGGAGACCAGGGCCACATCCTCACCCATCAGCTCTTCCAGCTTATCCAGCTTCACTTCACCTACATGGTCCACAGGAACGAAATCGATTCTGTAGCCCTTGGCTGCCAGATATTTGGCTGTCTCGATGGAGGCTGGATGCTCAATTGTAGACAACAGGATCCTATTCCTTTTGTCTCCATCATCAATCCTGTCCCTGAATACATTGAAGACAGTATTGTTGGCTTCTGAGGCACCGGAGACGAAATAGATCTCTCCGGGATCCGAATTTATAAGCGCTGCGACCTCCCCTCTGGCCCAATCGATTCCGCTCTTGCTGGCGCGTCCCATGTTGTGCATGCTGGAGGCGTTGCCGTAGAGGGAAGCGTTGTCTGCCATAATGGATATGACTTCCTGAGCCATTTCGGTCGTAGCATTGTTATCAAGATAGACAATTCTACCCATATGCTTTTCCTTCTTACAAAAAAGGTAATTCTTTGAAAGAGTACACGTCAAGGTTAGTCTAAGCTTACAGTCTGATTTCTTTCATCCGTCTGCTGTCATACCCTGGATGAAGGTTAACCAATGTCAAGGAGGCAGAACCCCTTCCTGTGACAATCATGTCTGCTTCCAACTCATCATCCATGGTCTTCTCCAGGACTACTCTGCCAGAGCAGCTGGGACTCATGACAATCCTGTTACCATTTTCCTTTACGATGAACTCGTCCTCATACTTTAGCACACCCAAGGAGGCTTTTTCCACCTTGCCATTCCATCTGGGAGGAAAATTCAAATTCAGGAAGGCTTCTACGCCTGTAGCGTAATCCTTCAGCTTCTCAAGATTGGATGACACATAGTCTGCAGCCTGGGAAAAGCAGTAATGGCCATCCTCATCCATTTCAGCCGAAAGTGCTATGGATGGAATTCCCTGCATTACACTCTCAGAAGCTGCCGAGCAGGTTCCAGAGTAGATTATGTCTGAAGAAAGATTATAGCCATGGTTGATTCCGCTTATGACCAGATCCGGCTTTTTCTTCAGAATTCCTGAGCGGAGAATATAGATGATACAGTCTGTCGGAGTGCCTTCCAGGGAATAGTGGTGGTCATCATGACGCCACATGGTGACAGAGCCGGAGACTGTAAAGGCATGGGACTTGGCACTCTGCTCAGAGTGGGGTGCCACCACAAACACTTCATGGCCATGGGAGAGAAGGGATTTTTCAAGAGTCCGGATTCCTTCTCTCATGAATCCATCATCGTTAGTTATGAGAATACGCATTCAACACCTTACTGCCCGAGGAGAATTAAGAGGAACGAAAGGTCTGATTGATGAACGGAAACCGAATATCCTTTCATATTCCTCCTCCTTTCGAGCATATAGATTGGAGGCACGGCCGTCAACAACTGCCAGGAAGGAGCCTGCAATGCCTACTCCTATGGAACCCAGTCCCAGGACTCCGTCGCACTCCTGGCCCCGCCTCCAGATCCAGTCCAGTTCAGGACTGGTAAGCTCTGCATTCTCCACCACAGAGCGCTGAAGCATGAAAAGCACTCTTCCGAAGGAATTCCTGTCACCTTTGATGATTGAGGATGCAGCCTTTGTGGAGCATTCGTTCTCCACTACCAGATGGGTCAGGCATCTTCTCTCCTGGTCAGGGAACCGGGAGGTCATGGTCCTGGCCTCCTTTTCTGTCATGGTCCTTATTTCAGATATGGGGACAGAGTGGTCTGCCATCAGCGTCACCACATCCTTTGCCATGTCTCTGAACTCTTCCTCCTCAGGAGTGAGATAAGATGGAGGAAGGGCGGAGGATACGATGTAGCAGCTCTTACCCAAATCCCCGAAGGCCATCTCTTCAGCCTTTCTCTCCTGCTCCGACCAGAGATATACCATTCCTTCCTTTCCATTGAGAAGGATCCAGAGATCCCTGTGTCTTGCCTGATGGTCAGGGGAGAAGGAGTTTGCCTTAAGGCAGATATCCATGATCTCATCCTTGCCAAGTCCCAGGCCTTCAAGCTCATCCATGGCCAAGAGGGTGCCCACGAAAAGGGAGGAGGTAAGGCTCCAGGAGTCTGCTCCAGCTCCACGTCCGGAAAGGAAGATGTTATAGCCGCCGATCTTCCTGTTTCTTCTGGAAAGTTCATGGAGAACAGCCTTTACAGCGTTAGCCCATCTATCCTCCCTGCGGTATTTGATGTTGGGGTATGTAAACTTCTTCTTGTCCTGACGGACACTGTTGACGATTCTTATTACGTTGTCAGTTCTTGGAGAGAAGGTCATGGAAATGCCCTGGTCTGTCAGGCAAATGAGGCTGTGTGCCATAATCACATCACAGAACTGGCCAATCAATACTGTAGGCTGTGGCACCTCTATGGAAAGCACAGGGGCCTCACCAAATTCTTTTCTATGGTTTTCGTTCTGCTCGACCAATGTATGCTCCTACCTATTGAGTATCTAATGGTTTTTGGCAAAAGGAAAGTAATATTTTTTGTAAATGTCAATGGCGTAATGATTAACACTATCCATAGAAAATGAAGAAATAGACTTTTCAAAGACAATACGTAAAAAAACCGCGGTTTTCCCGCGGCTCCTCTTGGAATGAAGCAATTGTTACTTGCTGACTCTTCCGTATCTCTTGTTGAATCTCTCGACTCTTCCTGTGGTGTCCACAAGCTTCTGTGTACCTGTGAAGAATGGGTGGCAGGCAGAGCAGATTTCAACTGTGAGGTTCTTTGCTGTTGTCTTTGTCTTGATCACGTTGCCACAAGAGCAGCGGACTTCCTTAAGCTCGTAATTTGGGTGGATGCCCTGTTTCATTTGGTTTTCTCCTTATATGTTTGCCTGCTTTCACAGACAAGGAATTTCAGCTTATGGTCCTTAGCGGAGTATTCATCATGCCGAGGAACTCCTTATTGTTGTTTGTTTTCCTCATTTTGTCAATTATCTCTGTAGACATGTCGATATCGTCAAGGTTGCCGAAGGAAGAACGGAGCAGGAAGATCCTGGCCAGTGTGGTCTCATCCAACAAGAGGTCATCCCTTCTTGTTCCAGACTTCTTGATGTTGATTGCAGGGAACTTCCTGTTGTCAGCCATCTTTCTGTCAAGAATGATTTCGTTGTTTCCTGTACCCTTGAACTCTTCAAAGATGACTTCGTCCATTCTGCTTCCTGTCTCGATGAGGGCCGTAGAGATGATTGTAAGGCTTCCGCCTTCCTCAATGTTTCTTGCTGCACCGAAGAATCTCTTTGGCTTATGGAGCGCATTGGAGTCCACACCACCGGAAAGGATCTTTCCTGAAGCAGGAACTGTCTGGTTATAGGCTCTGGCAAGTCTTGTGATGGAATCCAGAAGGATGACCACATCCCTCTTGTATTCCACCTGCCTCTTGGCCTTCTCTATGACCATTTCAGCTACCTGTACATGGTGTGTGGCCTGTTCGTCGAAGGTGGAGGCGATGACCTCAGCCTTTACGTTCCTTCTCATGTCTGTGACTTCTTCTGGTCTTTCGTCCACAAGAAGCACCATCAATATGACCTCTGGATGGTTTGTGGTGATTGCATTGGCAATCTTCTGCATCAGCACTGTCTTTCCTGTCCTTGGAGGAGCCACGATCAGTGATCTCTGGCCCTTTCCTATTGGACAGAACATGTCTACTACCCTGGCGGAAAGCTCAGACTTCTTTCCTTCCTCCTCCACCTCAAGGTTCAGCCTTTCATTTGGAAATAGCGGAGTAAGGGAATCGAAAGGAGCACGGATCTTTGCCATCTTAGGCTCTTCGCCGTTGACAGCCAGCACTCTGATCATTGCTGCAGACTTCTCGTTCTCCCTTGGAGCCCTGATCTGACCCATGACGATATCACCGGTCTTAAGGCCCACAGCCTTGATCATGGATGCTGATACATATACATCCTCTGTGCCTGCAAGATAGTTGTTCACTCCGTATCTGATATATCCATATCCGCCGTCAGAGAGAATCTCCAGCACTCCTTCCACCATAAGGGCCCAGCCCATCTGGGAGTGGAGCCTCAAGAGCTTTGCAATGAGATCCTGCTTTCTGCAGTCCAGAATTACATCTTCAGGAATTCCATCTTCCTTTGCCCTGGCTCTCACCTGCTCAAGGGAAAGGGCTGTAAGCACAGAGATGAAAAGACGTGGAGCATCTGGCTTCTCATCCAGGTTCACTTCTGGAGGAAGCTCCTCCTGTGGTCTTCTTTCCTTCTTGTTCTTGAACTTGTTGTTTCTGTTGTCGCCTCTCTGGAACCGGTCCCTTCTATCCGGGCGTCTCTCCCATTCATCTTTCTTCTCTTCCTGGGCAGAGTCCTGGACTGAAGCTTCCTCAGGTGTCTCCTCAGTGCCCTTTGTTTCAGAGACCTCAACTTCTTCCTTCTTCTCTTCCACAGGGGAAGGGATTTCAGCTTCCACAGAAGGCTCCATCTCCTCTACTGCATTCTCTTCAGCCTTAATCTCCTCCGCACTTTCAGCCTTGTCTTCCTTCTTGACCCTTGGCTTTCTCTGTCGAGGAGCGCTTTTCTCTTCATTGGTCTTTCTTGGCTTTCTTCCCCTTTTCTTTGGGGCGTTCTCTTCCTCCTGAGGTTTTTCCTCCCCAAGGGGCTCCTCAGCCTTTGATTGCTTTGTTTCCTCCACTTCTTCTGAAGCTGTCTTCTTGACGGAGACACGTCTCTTGGACGCAATCTTTACTGTTACTTTCTTCTTTTCTTCTTCAGGCTTTTCCACATCGGTCTCCACCTTTGTGATTTCAGCCTCATCTTTCATGTCTGAGGACATCTGTACCCCGTAGCAACATTAAGTTTTCGTGATGTAATGGATATTTTGGGTAATCACAGTAAGAGTCACAGAACTCTTTTATCTATATGGGGATTCTAAATATGGCTTCGCCCTTTGTCAACAGTCAAAGAATTCCAATGGAGAAATGGACTTATATCCATCTTCACAGAATCTATATTTA
>JAEDOD010000140.1 GCA_016302165.1 Sphaerochaetaceae bacterium | reverse complement strand
ATCACATTCAACGTCCAGAACGAGCTTATGGGTGATGGAAAGAGCCTTGTGGGAGTAATTGAAGGTGACTCCATTTCAAAGCTCTTCCTGCCCAAGATTCTTGACTACTACAAAAAGGGCATGTTCCCTATGGATAAGCTGATGAAGTTCTACTCCTTCAAGGATATCAATGAAGCTCAGGCTGCTTCAGACAGAGGAGAGTGCATCAAGGCTGTGCTGAGAATGGACTGAGTCCGGGAAGGAGTTTTTCTTCCTTTTCTTGACTTTCACCTCTGAAATCAAAATAATCGAAATGGAACGAGTAGCAGGAAAGCGTAAATCCAGTTTCTGCTACCCGTTTTTCTTTTTTGTGGCGCTGTAAAGGAGAAAAACGGTTGCCCTTGGAAAAGGAGAAAAGGAAGAAAAAGAAGCTGATCATCCATGACCTACTCTAAGGTCAGTGCCAGGCTCCTGAGGAGCACTATAGCTAGAACATTATACGAAATAAAAGTGTGTGGCTCATAAGCGTAAATCCGGCTTTATGGGCCACATGTCTTTTTGTAAGGAGAAATAGAAATGGAAGAAAAAAAGAACAACTTTCTTGAAGGAGCGGCAATACCAAGGCTGATGAAGCAATATGCACTGCCATGCATCATCTCCCTGCTGGTCGCCGCCCTCTATAACATTGTAGACCAGATCTTCATTGCCAATGCATCCTACCTAGGCTCCTATGGCAATGCAGCAAACACAGTGGTCTTTCCCTTGACAGTCATCGCCCTAGCAATCGCTGTCATGATAGGAGACGGCTGCTGTGCCTATGTAAGCCTTAACCTGGGAAGGAAAGATGTATCTGCAGCCAAGAAAAGCGTAGGAAACTCAATAATCATGGCCATTATTTCAAGCATTGTCCTGACTGTAATATATCTCGCCTTCAGCTCCCCTATCCTTACAGCCTTCGGCGGAAGGGTAAACGCTGAAACCTTCAGGCAGTCCCAGGAATACTTCTTCTACATTACACTTGGTATTCCCTTCTATATGTTCGGTCAGTGCCTGAATCCTGTGATCCGCTCCGACGGAAGCCCCCGTTTTGCCATGGTATCAACCCTTCTGGGAGCGGGGCTCAATATAATCCTGGACCCTATCTTCATATTCATTTTCCATTGGGGAATGATGGGAGCCGCTGTGGCGACTGTACTTGGCCAAGTGCTTACAGCCCTTCTTTCCATCTGGTACATCCTCCACATGAAGATGGTGAAGCCAGGGAAGGAGGACTTTATCCTTTCCTTCAGCACCTCTTCCAGAACCCTTATCCTTGGAATTACCAGCTTCCTTTCCCAGATATCCCTTGTGGCAGCCATGGCAGCCATCAACAATATGGTCAGGAAGTATGGAGCCCTGGATGAAATCTTTGGAGAGGAGCAGTATGCACAGATACCAATGGCTGTAGTTGGTATCGTAATGAAGTTCTTCCAGATTGTAATATCGATAGTAGTAGGAATGTCTGCAGGGTGCATTCCTATTGTGGGATACAACATGGGAGCCGGAAGAAAGGATAGGGTCAAGGAGCTCTTTACCAGACTTCTTATTGCCGAAGCCCTGGTTGGAGCAGTATCCCTTCTCATTGTAGAGTTCCTTCCTCGTCAGCTTATCGCAATCTTTGGCGCAGCCAACGAAAGCATCTACTACACCCAGTTTGCCGTCAAAGCTTTCAGAATCTATCTCTGCATGATAATCTTTGCCTGCGTAAACAAGGCATGCTTCATATTCCTGCAGGCCATGGGCAAGGCTGCATCCTCCACCTTCCTTTCAATGGTCAGGGAAATAGTATTTGGAGTGGGCTTCGCCTTGTTTCTGCCCCTATTCTTCGGCCTAGATGGAGTTCTATACTCCATGCCCCTCTCAGATTTTCTCACCTTTGTAATAGCAGCTTTCCTGATCATAAAAACATATAGAGAGCTAAAGGAGGATAAAGGCGTATGAAGAACAGAGTAATAACCATCAGCAGAGAATTCGGAAGTGGCGGCCGCACCATCGGAAGGATGGTTGCAGAGAAGCTTGGAATACCATGCTATGATGCAGAGATCATCGAGAAGATTGCCAAGGAGTCTGGATATAGCGATGAATATATCAGGACAGAAGGAGAAGGAGCACAGGACAGATGGCTTTCCAACATATTCTCAAACCGTGCCATGGGTCCTACCAACCAGGATACCATCTGGGTCATACAGTCCAGGATAATCACAGAGCTTTCCGAAAAGGGATCCTGTGTAATAGTGGGAAGATGTGCAGACTATGTCCTAAAAGGCAAGGCTGATCTATTGAACGTATTCATCCACGCTACTCCAGAGAAGAGAGCAGAGCGCATAGTCCGGGAATATGGAGAAAGGGATACTTCTCCTTTGGAGCGCATAAGGGAGAAGGACAGAAGAAGAGCCGCCTATCACCGGTTCTACACTGACCTGAAATGGGGACATGCACAGAATTACCACATTTGTCTCGATAGTGGAGAGCTAGGTCTTGAGAAATGTTCCAGCATTATAGCTTCCCTATTCTAGGCTATACCCGTCAGATGCTCTCTGGCGGGTATTGTTTTTCGCCCTTCCGTCCAATTTGATAATCCCCTCATGCCTCGCAAACATGGGATTAGACATAATTCCAAAAACTTGAGAATGCCCAGAAAAGTCACCAATTACCTTCCGACAGCGCTGTAGACAGG
>JAEDOD010000139.1 GCA_016302165.1 Sphaerochaetaceae bacterium | reverse complement strand
AGATATGGCAGGGAAGAGAGAGGATACAGTAAGTATGCTTCCGATTCCAGGACATTCAGCGGAAGAAGGGATAGCGAAGGCAGAAGAGACAACTACAAGAGAGATTCCTATCCTAGCCGTGACAGACGCTACCAGAGCGACCGTGATTGGGATAACGATACTTCCAGAATGTATAGGGAAGGAAGAAGGGACAGTGGAAGAGAGGAAAGAAGGAGCGAAGGACGGAAGAAGAGCGCTCCAAAGCCCTTTGGATATGATTCCTTCATGGAGAACAAGAATAGGGAAGGCGCAACAGCCTTCTGGCTCCAGGGGCAGATTTCCAGCGAAGAGAATGACTGATTCCCAGTCTTAGGATTAATGCTTGATAAGAGGCTGTTATTTCGCAGCCTCTTTTTCAGTCATCGCTTTTAACAAATACTTCGGAGTAGTCGATATTGTCCCGTTTCTCCTCTTCCTTTTTGGCTTCCTCCTCCATTTCTGGAGCTTCCGTGACCCATTGGAAGGGAAGCCACATGGAGATGAGCCTATTGAAGAGGGTTATCTCAATTCTGCAGTTCCTGTTTTTCTTGGAGTATTCCTTGATTTTGCCCACCATATTGAAGAGAGGACCGGAGATGATCTTTACTGTCTTGTTGATCCTTATGGCCTTCGACATTCCGATTATTCCGCCGTTGTTGAAGACCCACTCTGCATAGACCTTGTCTCCACCGGAGAGGGCGAAGGAGCCGTCGTCCATATTGGTCAGAAACCGGAATCCATACATCCCATGCCTGATTATGGACGGATTCATGTCCTCAGGAAGAAAAAGAAACACATATCCTGGAAGGAGCACCTTCTGATATGTGCTCTTTATTCCCATTATGCTTTTATGGGTAATCCTCAGGAAGGGAAGTGCCAAGGCCTCCTTATGGGTTATATTCACTTCCTCTGCCAGGGATATTTCATTTCCACCCATGGTCTGTAGACAGTAGCACTTATACCCCACCTCCACCAGGTAGGTTCTTCTGTCTTCAAGGTCATTGGTGAAAACCCATTCTTTCTTCTTCATAGGTAGTGAATTCTATCAGAGCATTCCCTTCTTTTGAAGAAGAGAACGCTTCTTCTCTGTGGAAAATATAAGAATAAGGAAGAAGAATCCTATGTAGAGAGGGAAAATTCCCATTCCGGATATCTTTGACAAGGCACCGAAAAGAGGTGGCATCAAGGTGGATCCCACATAGGCCGATGTCATCTGAAGGCCAATAAGGGCAGCAGAAGCGTCCCTTCCATATAGGATGGGCGTCTGATGCATCATCATAGGATAGAAGGGAGCAGCCCCCAGGCCCAGAAGAAGCAGCACTACCCAGAAATATGACACAGGAACAAAGGGGACTGAGATGATGCCAATGAGTAGTATGATTCCTCCAATCCGGATCATTCCTGCGTCTCCTGCTCTATTTGCTACAAAGCCTGTGGAGATACGGCCAATGGTCATGCCCCAGAAGAATAGGGAAGCGTAGGATGCTGCAACGGCTTCACCAAGGCCCTTGGATACCATATATGTTGCGTTCCACACCATGATTGTGTTCTCCAGGGAGCAGTAGGAAAAGAAGCCAAGGAGGGCAAAGACAGCTCCATTCCTCTTTATTGCCTCCTTCATGGTAAGAGTAGGGCCATCCTCTTCCTTTCCTTCCTCCTTCTCCTTCTCTTCATTCAGCTTCCACAGAGGAAAGCCGATGAGAAACAGTACCAGTATCACTCCCTGGATGGCAGAAATTGCAGAGTATCCAGTGCGCCATGTATATCCAAGAGGAATAATGACGCCAAGAAGTATAGGGCCGATGGTGGTACCCACTCCCCAGAATCCATGGAGAAAAGACATGGCTCCTGTGGAATAGTGGAGGGAGACATAGTTGTTGAGGGCGCTGTCTACACATCCTCCTCCCAGTCCCAGAAGAAGGGCTATGGGAAGGATCATGGCTATGCTCTGGGCCCTACCGAAGAGAAACAGGGAGATCGATGTGATAAGGATCGAGACAGCTGTAATGGATCTGGTGGAAAAGCGCCTTCTGAGTGTTGAAAAGGACAGGGAACTGACTATGGTTCCTGAACACACCACCATACTTATCACTCCTGCCTGGGAGACATCTGCTCCAATTGAAGGATATATCAAAGGCCAGGATGCTCCCAGCATGCTGTCTGGAAGACCAAGGGAGATGAAAGATAGATATATGACAATCAATAGAAGTGTTGAAATCATGAACAAATTTTCCTTTTTCCGGTCAAGTATAATGGAAAGCACAGAAAAAACACATTGTCTATTCAATACTATTGAAGAAAAATCTCTGATGCGTGGTATATTTTCTCTTAGGAGGAGAAGATGAAGAAGTTTTTCCTGATATCTTTCATTTTGACAGCAATCCTTCTTTCCCTGGTGTCATGCACCAAGAAGGAGAAAGAGAAGGATTCTCCTGTTGTGGTGGCAGCTGTGGAGAGGACAGAAGAGACTAGGACTCCAGCTGTAGCTTCTGAAGAAGAAAAGGAAGAGGATAAGAAAGAGGAAGTCAAGGAAGAAAAGAGTGGTCTGGTCAAGACAGCAGAAGAAGCCAGTCTTCTCCTTAGAAAGGATTATTCCTCTGACAGCATCAGGATTGTAGGCATCTTCAATAATGGCTCCGCTACCCTCCAGACATATAAGGTCACCTTTACGGAAGATGAAATG
>JAEDOD010000138.1 GCA_016302165.1 Sphaerochaetaceae bacterium | reverse complement strand
ACATTTTGGGTCAGGGAAGGAGAAGGAGGGAGGAAAAGTGGGCCATTTTGACACTGGGCTTTTGCTGGGTCTTTAAGAAGTATCAAAATGACACAATATGGCATGTTGATAGGATTAAGAAGAGGGTTGGGAACCTGGGATTGGGGCAAAAAAATACCTCCAGATAAACTGGAGGAACGGAAAGGGGGGGATTCGAACCCCCGAAGGCTCATCACCTTACACGACTTCCAATCGTGCACCTTCGACCACTCGGACACCTTTCCAATATCGAACTGAGAAATTGTATAACAAAATGGAGAAAGATGTAAATAGGTAGGATCGGGAGATGAAATGAGAAAACTTATCCTCTTTTCTTCCCATGCTCCTTCAAGGCCCTGAAAGACTTTTCGCTGATGACATGCTCCATTCTGCATGCATCAATGGTTGCGGTCTCCTTATCTACTCCAAGGGAGACCAGGAGATCTCTCAGTGTCACATGCTTTTCATATGTCCTTTCTGCAATCTCTCGCCCTGGAGGAAGGAGGGAGATGGAGCCCTTCTCATCTACTTCGACATATCCTTCAGCCTTAAGGTTCTTCATTGCTACAGATACGCTGGGCTTGGTGATCTCCAGCCTTCTTGCCAGGTCAATGCTCCTGACATTTCCCTTTTCTTCCTTGATGATAAGTATTGCTTCGAGGTAATCCTCTGCTGATTCTCTTATGACCATTTGGCCCTCCCCTTAGGAAAGAATATTAGCATTATATCACACTGATGGCTTTGGTCCTATTCTTTGTGTATATTCCTATGATTTTATGTAGGACAGGAACGGGGCGATGTGGTGGTTTTCCATGAAACAGAAAACCCCGTTTGGCCGAAGGGCTTACGGGGCTTATCCTATTTCTGCTGATAATTGCGGAAAGAGGGGGATTCGAACCCCCGAAGAGTTGCCCCTTGCTTGATTTCGAATCAAGTGCCTTCGACCTCTCGGCCATCTTTCCCTACAGGGATATGTTATAGATTTACCTTTCTTTCCTCAAGAGTAATGGGGAGAGTAACCCTCTCCCCATTGGTGTCACTTGTTTCTCATCTGCCTCAGAAAGAGGACAATTGCAAGAATTGTAATGGCAACAGTGTATCCGACAATTACCAGTAGATGGGTAATTAGGCCTTCAGTATTGCCGCTGAACAGGGCTCTTTCCATTTCTACAGCGTGGACGAAGGGAAGAAGGTCTGCAATTCTTTTGAAGACTCCTCCCACCAGGGATATGTCGAACCAGATACCGCTGAGCCAGGCGGAAAGGTTGGTAAGGAGGGCTCCACATATTCCTCCTACAGCCTTTGAAGAAAATATGCTTCCGCATAATACTCCAAGAGAGATGAAGAACAGGGATACAGGAATAATTCCCACCAGGGCCTTCACCACGCTAAAGGACAGCTTAAGGCCGAAGGGAATGGAGAATAGATAGGCTATGATGCTCTGGAGTATGGATATGGGAAGAAGGGGGACCATGTAGGCCAGGATGAAGTCCATTCCCTTCAGAGGAGTAGTGTAGAGCCTGGAAAGGAACGCAGACTCCCTGTCCTTTGCCACCAGCACCGATGCAAAGAGAGACATGAATGATAATCCGAAGACAGTTATTCCAGGTGTCAAGGTTCCGATTTCAAAGAGAGGGACAGGAATATTTGCCTGTATGGTGGAAAGAAGGATTATCAGAACCAGAGGAAAGCCTAGGCCGAAGAACAGGTTCAGCGGGTCCCGAAGTATTTCCTTTGCTGTTCTTTTCGATAGTGCAAGCATCTTCATCTTCTTTCCTCCTTCACCATTGCCACAAAGGCTTCCTCAAACTTCTCTTTTCCTGTGGCTTTCTTCATTTCCTCTCCGCTTCCTGTAAAGAGAAGGTGGCCTTTCTTCATTACTCCGATTCTGTCGCTAAGGCTTTCCGCCTCCTCCATGTAATGGGTGGTGAGTACAATTGTGGTAGTCTTCTTAAGTTCCCTTATCAGGTCCCAGAGTTCGCTTCTTGCTATTACGTCCAGGCCTAGGGTAGGCTCGTCCAGGAAGAGAAGCTTAGGTCTGGAAACCAGGGCCATGGCTATGCTGAGCCTTCGCTGCCATCCTCCGCTGAGCTTTCCCGCCCGCCGACCCATGACTTCATCAAGCTCCAGGGCAGAAGAGAGCTCCTTGATCCTTCTTGCGCTATCTTTTCCATTCATGCCATGTATGGCACACATGAGGGCCAGGTTCTCTTTTACGCTAAGGGCAGGAGCCACAGCTGTCTCCTGGGGGGAGACTCCTATCATTTCCTTTACCTTCAGCGACGAGGTCACCACGTTTTCTCCGAATATGAAGGCTTCTCCGCTGGTGGGGAGAGATAGGGTAGACAGCATCTTTATGGTAGTGGTCTTACCTGCACCGTTAACTCCAAGAAGGGCGAAGAGCTCTCCTTCGCTGATCTTCAGCTCCAGGTTATCTACAGCTGTAAGGTCTTTATATCTTTTTGTAAGGTTATGGGTTTCAATTGCGTATGACATTTCAGCCTCCGCAAAAAGGTTATTCTTCCCTCTTTCCTTCTTCCATTCACGTTTCTTTACTCTTCTGCTACTTTTTTTGACATTGCCTGGAGAAGAAGGAAAGGGAAGGAGGGATGGAGAAGCAAAAAAAGACTCCCTGAATTCAGGGAGCCCTACGAGACCAAGAGGATTCGAACCTCCGACCCTCAGTTCCGCAAACTGATGCTCTATCCAGCTGAGCTAT
>JAEDOD010000036.1 GCA_016302165.1 Sphaerochaetaceae bacterium | reverse complement strand
CAAGGAGGCTATTACAAGAGCGACTATGGCAGAGAGTACTGCTCCTGTAATTAAAGTACCTAATGTCATAGAGCTACCTTCCTTTCCCTTCTGAAGAGAAGATAGATGAAGAGAGCGATTACAGCCACAGCTACTATGAGGAAGAAGATGTTGATTCCAAATCCGCAGATAAGGTTACCAACCTGTGTAAAGACCAGAGCTGTAAGATAGGCGAAAATACACTGATAGCCTATTGCTATCCAGGTCCACTTTCCACTGTTCATCTCTCTCTTGATGGCGCCGATTGCTGCAAAGCAAGGTGCGCAGAGAAGATTGAATGTGAGGAATGAGAAACCTGTGACAGAAGTGAAGGCTTCAGCAATTCCGGCATATGCACTACCTGTTGCACCATAGATGATGCCAAGGGTTCCAACAATGTTTTCCTTTGCCACAAGACCTATGATTGATGCCACAGTTGCCTGCCAGGTTCCCCATCCGAGAGGATAGAAGATCCAAGCTATGAGAGAACCGATCTGAGCAAGGATTGAAAGGCCGATTTCATCCTCTCCCAGCATTCTGAAGCCTTCCTCAGTAAAGCCGAAGAATGTGGTGAACCAGATTACTACTGTGGAGAGAAGGATAATTGTTCCAGCCTTCTTTATGAAGGACCATCCTCTTTCCCACATGGAGCGGAGTACATTGGAGACTGTGGGCCAATGATAGTCAGGAAGCTCCATTACAAATGGGGATGGATCGCCTGAGAAGAGCTTTGTCTTCTTGAGGATGATTCCGGATGTGATGATGGCGGCCATGCCCAGGAAGTAGGCAGTAGGAGCAACCCATGAGGCTCCGCCGAATACAGCTCCAGCTATCATGGCAATGAATGGAAGCTTGGCACCGCATGGAATGAAGGTGGTGGTGATGATGGTCATTCTTCTGTCCTTCTCATTCTCAATGGTACGGGATGCCATAATTCCAGGAACACCGCAGCCGGTTCCAATGAGAATTGGAATGAATGACTTTCCTGAGAGACCGAACTTACGGAAGATTCGGTCCATTACGAAGGCGATTCTAGCCATGTAGCCGCAGCTTTCCAGGAAGGCCAGGAAGAGGAAAAGCACCAGCATCTGAGGAACGAAGCCCAATACAGCTCCCACACCTGCTACGATTCCGTCAATGATAAGGCCCTGCAGCCAATCTGCACAGCCTATTGCTTCCAGGGCGGAAGAGATAAGGGCTGGAATGCTAGGAACCCATGGGCCATAGTCTGAAGTATCAGGCTCTGCGTAGCCAAGGGCTTCGTACGTATCTACAGCCTCCATGAGGGCAGAGTAGTCTACAGTGACTTCCTCTTCTCCAAGAGTCTCTTCGTCTACAAGTGTGTAGGTTGCCTTGTCTTCTCTGGAGACTGAGGAGGCGATAAGGGACACTGTATCCTCATCAAGCTCTTCCCATTCTATTCCCTTCTCTTCGCCAAAGGCTGTAAGCACATCGGTGGCTGAGGTGAACTCTTCTGCAGCCTCTTCATAGGCCTCTCTGCCTTTTCCAAGGAAATAGAAGCCGTCTCCGAAGATTCCATCGTTGACGAAATCTGTGCAGAAGGTTCCGATGGTTGTTACTGATACGTAATATACAAGCCACATCACAAGTGCGAAGATTGGCAGGGCAAGCCATCTGTCTGTAACGACTTTGTCGATTTTGTCTGTGGTGGAAAGCCCTGAGCTCTTCTTTCTGTAGCACACCTCTATAAGCTTTGCAATGTATGAGTAGCGCTCATTTGTAATGATGGATTCGCCCTCGTCATCCTCTTCCTTCTCCAGAGTTGATATGATGAACTCAACTTTATCCTTTTCTTCACTGGTGAGAGAAAGCTCTTCATTGATTCTGCTGTCTCTTTCAAGAACCTTGACAGTGTACCATCTTTCGTTCTTTTCTTCTGTCTTTCCCTTGATGACGGAAGAGATGGCCGAGAGACTCTTTTCTATCTCCTCTGAAAACTTAGGGTAGGGCAGGGAAGATGATGAGGAAGCGGCGAGAATTGCTGCTTCTGCAGCCTCCATAACCTTTTCTTTCTTCAGGGCTGAAATCTCAAATACTGGATATCCAAGTCTCTTTGAAAGCTCCTTTGTGTCAATCTTATCTCCATTCTTCCTTACTACATCACTCATGTTGATGGCCAGGACCATTGGAATCCCCATCTCCATAAGCTGGGTGGTAAGGTAGAGGTTTCTTTCAAGGTTTGTTCCGTCGATGATGTTGAGTATTGCCTCCGGCTTCTCCTTTACAAGGTATTCACGGGCAATCACCTCTTCCTGGGAGTAGGGGGAGAGTGAGTAGATGCCAGGAAGGTCCACGATGGTGACAGAGTCGTGATTCTTCAGTTTTCCTTCCTTTTTCTCCACTGTTACTCCAGGCCAGTTCCCGACAAACTGGTTGGATCCTGTAAGGGCGTTGAAGAGAGTGGTCTTTCCAGAGTTCGGGTTTCCTGCAAGGGCTATTCTGATGTTCATCTCTCTCCTCCTTATTCCACAATGACGTTTTCGGCTTCCGCCTTCCTGATGGATAGCTCGTAGCCACGGACTGTCAGCTCAATGGGATCTCCCAATGGAGCAGACTTCTTCACATGGACAAGGGTGCCTTTGGTCAGTCCCATATCCATGATCCTTCTTTTCACCGGTCCTTCGCCTGTAAGCTTCACCACTGTAACTGTCTCGCCGATTTTCGCTTCTTTGAGTGTCTTCATATATATCCTTCCTTATTAGACCATGATTCGCATTGCCATCTCAGAACTGATGGCTACCCTTGATTCCTTGACCTTTACGATGGCGTTTCCGCTTAGGTTTTTGACTACAGTAACCTTGGATCCTGATGAGAACCCCAGGTCGTTAAGGTGCTTCTTCACCTGTGGATTTCCATTGACCTTGATAATGGTCTTCTCTTCTCCAGGAGTAGAAAAATATAGAGGTGTCATTGATGTCTCTCCGTAGTTAGACTAAGCTAACTAAAGAGATATTAGTTAGCTTTAACTAACTTGTCAAGAAAGGATATCTAAATTTGAGGAATAAAAAAAGGGGAAAGCATCCCCTTAACTAATTTCTTTTACTATTAAGCTTTATCTTGGTTCGATTGTTTCTTTCCCTACAAAAGCCATACCCAATACAGTAAATATCAGGCTGCCCAGGACTCCCCAGAAAACAGGAAGAATATCAAGGGAAGGGAAGAGGAGAGTACCCAATACAGTGAAAACTGGGGCTGCAATCATGGATCCTAAGACGCAGCTCTTCTTCATGGGCTTATTGTAGAAAAGGGCGAGGATGAGAGGGAAGAAGCTTACGGCTCCTCTTAGTCCTGCACCCATGAAGGTCCATGTAAGGATCATGTCTCCCTTATTGGCCATGACCACTAGGGATACGGCGGCCAGAATCATGATGATCAAAAATCTGGTGAGGGCTGTCTCATTCTTGAATCTGTTCTTCAATAATCCTCTATATATTATGGTTGAGGTTGCATATAGGGCTCCTGATGTGGTTCCCACAAGAGTGAGAAGAAGCATTCCTTCCAATGATCCTGCCAAAAATGGAGGCATCTTCAGAAGTATGAACGCAGGAAGAGCTGAGGATGAGAGGGTATCTGGATGATTGAGCTTCATGTAGAGGCCCACCATTACACAGAAAAGGCCGATAAGTGGTCCGATGAAGGCTGAGAGTATTACAGCACGTCTACTTTCCTTGTATGTCTTACCTGTAATGAGGGCTGAGCTGTAGTTCTGGCCGGTGATTATTCCAAGGGCCAGGGAAATGACCTGGCTAAGGTTCTTCCATACTCCTCCATAAAAGAGATTGAAGTAGTAGGAAGGGAAGGAGGATAAGGATGGAGCTATGGAGAAGTAGGCAACAATGCCGCAGAAGCCGAAGCCTAGGGCCATAAGGACTGTCTTGAGGATTCCCATATAGCCTAAGGATATTCCTCCACCGAAGAAAACGTAGACTATTACCAGGAGGATGAACACCAGAAGGGAGAAGGTTGGAGATATAGGGAGAATTGAGGACAGGAGAGCTGTTCCGCTCAGTATCTGAGACACTATTGAAAGAGTGGTTCCAAAGGCTGAAAGTAGACTCATGGTCACACCGCTTTTCTCGCCGAACCGGGAGGATACTATTTCAAGAAGAGTGTTTTTGTCTGAATCGTAGATAGGCTTTGAGAACACTAGGGCAAAGACAAGGATTCCAATAGAGCAGCCTAATGTATACCAGAGGGCGGAAAAGCCGTAGGAGAAGGCGGCCTGGGTGGTACCTACTGTGGAGGAGCCGCCTACTATGGTTCCCACTATTCCGCCTAATACTAGGGCAGAGGAGGCAGATTTCTTACCGCTGAAATCCTTCCCCTTCTGCTTTCTTGAAGACAGTGCGCTGACAGACAATATGAGAAATAGAATTAGAATAAGGCCAAAGTACATCATAAGCGGAGAATAATCCCCACTCTCTTTACATCAATTGGAGAGAAAAGACAATTTGATTTCAGAAACTTTTATAAATCCATATCGGAGGGCTTAGATTGCACCGGAAAGAAGAAGTAGTCCAAGGAGTATGACCAGGGCACCAAGAGTCCTTATGAGGACCACGTAGGAAGGGGAGGGGGCCTTTCCATCCTTGCTTTTCCATTTCTCACATAGCCGCCAAAGGGACGTGGTGAAAACTTCCAATATGATGCCGATTATAAGGAAGACGATTCCTGCAATAATATTCTGCTCCATTCTTTTCTCCACTATAGAAGATAACATGGAAAGGGTGGGATAGGGAAAGAAATGGATGGATGCATGGAAGAGGGAGAAAAAATGTATGGAATTTTTTCCCTTTCTCTCAGGCCCACAGGAAAGGAAGTTACACAGTAAATTAATATACAATAATAAAATGATAAAGGTGAATTAGATCCAATGTTATGAAGGTAACAGAGTGGAAATAATTTGATTGTGCTTGCAAAATTCTGTAATTTTATGCAGATAATATTGAATAGGATGGAAAAGGTTCTTTAAAGCAAGAATACTTTTTCTCCCAAAATAGAAGTTACTGGAGGAGAAGACATGAAGAAGGCTATCATTACATTGGTCCTGGTTTTCCTGTGTGCAGCATTGTTCGCTACCGGTGCAATGGAATATTACCTGGCATCCCAGAGCGGTGCGGAGGAAAGAGTCGCTGAGCCGGTTAAGGCTCCAGTGGAAGGCATGAAGAAGCTTATTGTTCTCAACAACGCATTTGATGGACTTGAGCTGAGCAAGCAGGTCTACAATGCCAAGGAATGGCACAAGTGCTATTCCCTGGGAGAAATCGTCAAGGACAATTTCTGGTTCCAGCCTCAAGAGGACAGCGATGCAGCTACAGTCGCCTTTACAGACTTCTATGAAGATAGGGAGACAGCAAAGACATTTATGTCTAAATATGTATCCCTTGCCAAGGACAATGAGAAGTATGACTACGACCTGTTTGTAGGAATGAACCAGAAAGAGACTTATGACGTGAAGTACAAGGGATATTGTACAGTGGGCAGTGAGGCTCTTGTTTTCGTTCCAGAAGATGGCTGGTCAGTGGAAGAGCTCTTGGAGATCCTTCCTTTTGTTGAAGCTGACACCTACGACCTTGTTACAGTGGACGGAAAGGCATATAGGGTCGACAGCGATAAGATTGGCGACTTTGAGATTCTTCCTGAGGGGGACGGCTATGTGGTCTCTGACGGCGAGACAGTGATCAGCGATCCATATTATCTTATTCCTACAGGACTTACACCGGAAAGTGAAGTCGTGGACGGCTTCATCATGAGGGCAACTGTAATCTACAACGCAAAGGGCGTCTATGGCACAGAGGCTCCATATAGTGAGAATAGGGCAGGCGTTGTCTACTCAGCATGGTCCTGTGCCGAGCTTCTCGACAAGTTCCAGGTGCCGGTAGCAGGAGATGTGGTCATCACTTCCTACAAGGATGGATACACAAAGACAATCTCTGCAGAAGAGTTTGCTTCCCTCTATATCGCTTTCCAGGCTCCTACAAGTAAGGGAGACCAGAAGGACTTCTTCACCCTTGGCCGCAACCAGGCAAGAAATGAAGGTGTAAACAATGTTGGTTCCTATCTCTTTGAGGATGCAGCATTTATCTATGTTCCTGATGCAGGCCTCTCCGTTGCTGATACAGCAAAAGCCCTCTCCATGACAGAGACAGGAGAGTATGAGGTCACATACAGTGACGGAAAGACAGAAGTGATTGACAGCACAGCATTTGCTTCGCTCACTCTGGATAAGGATTCCTCAGTGGTTTCCATCGAAGCTATCTGACGAAAAGAGGATGATTAAGGGGGAGTCATGCCATAGGTGTGACTCCTTTTGAAAAAATGTGAGGGTCATTATGAAAAGAATATTCGTCGCAGCCATTGTAGCCCTATGTGCTATGGTCCTTATCGTCTCTCCCCTTTTTGCGGAGGAGTATCAATGGGATGGCGTAGGTGCCTTTGAAGGAGATATCAATTCCACTGGAGCAGTAGGAAAGAACGGAGCGGCCGCATCTGCAAATGTGATTGCATCACAGATTGCTGTAGACATTCTTGAAAAGGGTGGAAATGCTGTGGATGCAGCAGTGGCCATGATCTATGCTGTGGGCTTATTGGAGCCTGCAGCCTCAGGTATTGGAGGCGCTGGACAGATGGTCATATACCTGGCTGACAGAGACGAATATGTACAGCTTGAATATATGACAAGGGCTCCTGAGGCGGCTATTCCAGGTACTCTGGATACTTCCACCAGCGGTAACCCTCCATCAGCTGAAGCGATTGCCATTCCTGGAGTGGTGCACGGAACCATGACAGCCCTCGAGACCTATGGAACCATGAGCGCCAGGGAAGTGCTGCAGCCTGTAATTGACCTGGCAAGGAATGGCTTCCCAGTAAGTCAGAGATGGAATACAAATATCGAAGGTAGGTACGACAACCTGAGCTACTACGACTATTCCCTTGGCCTATATACAGATGAAGGCTTTTTGTGGAATGTGGGGGATATAATCACAAACAACGATCTGGCAGATACACTTGAAGTGATTGCAGACCAGGGAATCAAAGGCTTCTATGACAGCGAGTTTACAGACAAGATGGTGGACTACATCCAGAGCCAGGGTGGAGTGGTCACAAGGGATGACTTTGCTTCATACACTTCTGTATGGAGAGAGCCTGTAAGTACCACATATAGAGGATACACTGTCTACACTACAGGTGGTCCTTCAAATGGAGGAATTCCTCTTCTTGAAGCTCTGAACATCGTTGAGAACTTCGATCTCTCATCCTATGGCCATGATTCAGCGGAGACAGTGGAGATTCTTGCAGATGCCTTCGCCCTGGCCTTCCAGGATGGAACCCAGTACATTGCTGACCCAGACTACTACAATATTCCTACAGAAACCCTTATCAGCAAGGAATATGCCAAGGACGAAAGGGTGAAATACATCAAGGTCGGACAGAGGATAAAGACCGCCAGGGCCGGAAGACTATCAGTAACACTGTCCTCCACAGGAGAGAAGGTCCTTAACGGCAATACTCCAGACCAGGGTGGAACAACCCACATGGTTGTTGCCGATAAATATGGTAATGTGGTCTCTACTACCAACACCAATGGAATCAACTTCGGTTCAGCTCTTGCTGTTCCAGGAACAGGCTTTGTATTCAACGCCCACCTTGGAAACCTTACCAATAGCGCCACAGCAAGAGTAAATGTCCTAATGCCTGGAATCAGAGTCAGGTCCACAACCTGTCCTGCAATTGTGGCTGATGAAAATGGAAAGCCTGTTCTTGCTGTAGGTTCTCCTGGAAACTGGGCCCTCGTAACTGCAACATTCAACGCAATCGTCAACTATATCGACTTCGGCATGAATGTGGCTGAGGCAGCCAATGCCCCACGTTCATGGAGGGACGGCATAACAAAGTCTCTCTACATTGAGGGAAGGTATAGTGATTCAACTCTTTCCGGCCTTGAAGCCATGGGCTTTGAGATTCTTGATGGCGACCTGGATTACAGCTCCCACGTTGGATGCATTGCAGCTCTGGAAATCGGAGAGGACGGCTGGATCTACGCTATCGGCGACGACAGAAGAAACTACGGCGCCGCTGCTTATTGATGAGGAAATATGAGAGAGGAAGTTCTTGTATTCATAGTTATGGTGGCTACTCTCCTAGTGGGAGCTGTGGTCACCAGGAATAGACGGGAGTGGTCTCCCTTTTTCCTGATTGTGGCTTCAGTCCTTGGAAGCCTGGTCAGCGGAATGGGAATCAGGGCCAGGGAGATAGTGGAGGGAGGCTTCGGATTTCTCGATGCTTCTCTCTCTGTCACTGCCGCTACAGTGTTTGTTTTCCTCCTATATAAGGGAGGAGCCTTCCATAGGATTTTCCAGTGGATTGCCGGAATAGGAAATAGGGCGCTGAAGTCTCTTCTTGTCCTCCTCTTCATTGCATTTCCCTCATCCCTTACAGGTTTTCCCTTCGCTTCCCTTCTTACAACTGGCACCATTGCCTCCTCCTATATGGAAAAGGGCGGGGTAAAGAAGGAGAAGATTACAGAAATCCTTGTAATCGGGTCCTTTATCGGAATGGTGATGCCTCCTTCATCCCTTCCTGCAATAATTGCATCCAACGGATCTGGAAGCGTTCTCCCCACTCCATACAACGGCTTCTATCTTCCTCTTCTTGCCATTTCCCTTCCGCTTCTCATTGTCTACTGGCTTTTTAACATTAAGCCTCTATCAAGCTTTGAGGATAAGGGAAAGGTTGGAGTGGAGATGGTCATCGCCATTCTGGTAGCTTTGGCAGCCCTTTTTGATGGCGTATTCGGAAGCCTTGGATACAACGGAGGGAATACTCTTTCCTTCTTCCTTGGGGCTGTTGCTGTAATAATAGTGGAGAAGGGATATGGTTCAGCTGTAAAGTGCTTCAGTGCAGTTTCAGACAGCCTAATGGAAGCTGTGGTGCCTGTGGCATTCCTTTTTGCTTTGGGTTCCTTCATTGAAGTAAGCTCCATGACAGGAGTGCGGGGTCTCTTCTCCTTAAGGATTCTTCCTTACAGCGTGGAGGGAGTAATGGCATTTATGATGGCACTGTCAGTAGTGGTGGGATTCTTCTTCTCTTATCCTCTACCTGCCTTCCTTATCTCCTATGCTGTCTTCCCCATCGGATGGCTGGCAAATCCAGTGGTGGTTACAGGAGTCTCCATGGCCCTTGCTGTCACTACAATTCTATCCCTCAGGTCTCCACTCCTAGATGCGGCCTCAGAACTTACAGCTTTGGATGGAAAAATGAAGAGGAAAGTCTTTATCCCTATTCTAGCCATTTCCATTCTATCTCTCGCCCTGGGATTCTTCTTCCTCCATTTCGGGGATGGCTTTCTTTGGATTCTGAATGTTTAGGGGGAAAAGATGTTATCTATAGTGTATTTCATTATCATTACAATATTTGCATTGATTCTCCTCTATGCTCTCCTTACCCGGAAGGAAAAGTTTCCAGTCCTGGTATGTCTAGCTATAGTCACAGTTGTCTTTGCCCTTAGGGCTCTCCATATAAAGTGAGGCTGAAATGAAGATAAGAGTATTGAATATCGTTGTTTTCATTGTGGCTCTCCTTTTTGCCGTTCCTGCCTCTGTGGATTTTTTGAAGATGCACAAGAACGAGGAGATAGCAGAGAACCCTAATCTTACAGAAGTGAAGATGCTTAGCGCCTACGCTCCTCGCCTAAAGGGGACTGACCTGGATACGGAGGTCTACTTCTTCGATAGCGGAGTGGAGGGAGGAACCTTCCTGATTCTAGGAGGAACCCATCCGAATGAAAGCGCAGGAATGCTTTCTGCTGTGGCTTTAATCGAGAATATTGAAGTTACAGAGGGAAGGGTGATCATAATTCCAAGGACCAACAACAGTGGTTTCACCCATACGTCCCCTCTTGACGGAATGCAGGATTTCTTCACCCTTACTCTCAGTGACGGCTCAGAGAGAAGTTTCAGGGTTGGAAACAGACTTACCAATCCTGTGGACCAGTGGCCGGACGTGAACTACTACGAGGGAACCAGCGGAAGAACTATCTATGGCACTGAGAACCCTGAAGTGAGGAACGTGAACCGTCTCTACTATGGAACTGAGGATGGTGTCTTGACAGAGCAGGTATGCTACGGAATCTACAACCTCATCAATGAAGAGGGGGTGGACCTGACCATGGATACCCATGAAGGTTCTCCTGAGTTCCTGTACCTTGACTGCACCATGGTGAATATGAAGAGAGACAACACCAAGGCCATGTCCATCGCTTCAGATATGGCTCTCTCCATGAATTTCGATGATCTGGATATGAGGGTTGAGTATTCTGGAGTCACATCCTATGGCCTGTCACATAGAAGCCTTGGAGATAACACAGATTCCATGATGACCCTTATGGAGACATATAATCCTTCCATGGGACCTCTCCATGGAAAGATGGATGATGACCTGATCATCAATGGAAACGAGCCCAACTACTATGAAGCCCATAAGGATGGATATATCTATTTCCAGGTTCCTGAGGATGGATATCCGCTCATTGAGCGTGTGGCAAGGCACATCGCCTGCATAGAGTATCTTTCTGAAGCATATTCCTGGGAATATCCAGAAAAGGCCATATCCTTCACAGGTCTTGGTGACTACTACACTATAGTGGAAGGAGGCTTTGAGGAGCTTCTCAAGCCCATAGTCTGAAAAAAGACAAATTGTTAGAATAATAATTAGGAGCATATTATGAAAAAGACCATTGCAATCATCGTTATCATCGTAGTAGCAATCTCCGTGGTATCTGCTGCTACAAAGACCACCACTCCTTCCACTGGAACTGCCCAGGGAAGTGCAACCTATTCAGCTGAAACAGCAGCAAACTATAAGTATCAGACCAGCAGCAGCAACAGAATGGTCACCATCGGCACAAAGAGTGTGGATTTTGAAGCACCAGTACTGGTCACATCCTTCGGTCAGAGCACAGACGGATCCATGATCGAGCAGGTCATGAAGAGACTTAAGACAGTCTCCTATGCCTACAATCCCACAGCAACAGGCGCTGACCTTGATGGTGTGAAGACAGTGGTCATCGCTGTAGGTAACTCCACAAAGGGTCTTGGAGCTGCAGGTATCAGCCAGGAGCAGGAGACAGCCAGAGCCAAGGAGTTCATGGCTGCAGTGGAGAAGAAGGGAGTTAAGGTCATTCTCTGTCACATCGGTGGAGCCACCAGAAGAGGTTCCCTTTCCGATGCCTTTGCCGACATGGTTCTCCCTCTCTCTTCCTACATGGTAGTGAAGGAAGATGGCAATGAAGACAGCAAGTTCACTTCCTACGCTTCCGCCCACTCCATTCCAATTACTCTCGTCTATGGATCAAAAGATACTGTTGATGCCTTCCGCCTGATCTTCAACTGATATGGGAGGGCTTTCCTTGGATATTGAACTGATAGCACTGATATCAATGCTGGGAGTCTTTCTCCTCTCCAATCTGCTTTTTAAGCTTCCTGTATCAATATCGATGATACTGGGGGCCATTTCTGGAGCCATAGTGGGAGGGGAGGGAATTCCCTTAAGGCACCTTTTTGAAGGGACCTTTGCCTATGTGGACACTTGTCTCATAATCTCTACAGCAATGCTCTTTATGACAGCTGTCCAGGAATCTGGTGCCATGGAGGCCCTTTCATCCTCCATAGTCAGGAGATTCTACCGCTATCCCGCAATAATGCTTATCCTCCTTATGGTTCTTGTAATGTTCCCTGGAATGATTACAGGTTCCTCCACAGCAGCAGTGTTAAGCGCCGGAGCCCTGGTGGCTCCTGTACTGCTTCTAGTGGGAATTCCTAAGGAGAAGGTGGGAGCAATCATAAGCATGGGTGCAATCATGGGTATGGCGGCTCCTCCAATCAATATTCCTGCAATGCTCATTGGAGGCGGCGTGGATATGCCATATATCGGCTTTGATGGCCCATTGTTCCTTCTGACAGTGCCTTGTGCCATATTCATTGTCCTTTTCCTAGGCCTCAGACACTGCAGGAATATCGACATTGAGAAGATCCAGGGTAGCCTGAGTGAGGATATAGGTAAGAGATACGGCTTCAGGCTCTATATTCCTATTGTTCTTCTGGTGGCGCTTCTTGTGGTATCCAAGGTTTTTCCATCCTTTCCACAGCTTGGCACCTGCTTCATATTCCTTATTTCTGCTGTAGTGGCCTGCTTTACAGGAAAGAGGTTCAATCCTCTGGAGAAGGCAATCTCATCCATGGAGACCACCATTCCTGTTATGGCAAAGCTTATGGGCGTCGGTATGTTCATCCAGGTCATGACTCTGGTAGGAGCAAGAGGCTGGATTGTAGTGTCTTCCTTGGCCCTGGGCCTTGGCTTCGTCTACTTCGCTTCCTGCACAGTCATGCCTGCCTTCGGTGCCGTTTCAAGCTATGGAGCCGCTTCTGTAATGGGTGTTCCATTTCTCCTGGTCATTATCCAGAGAGGAGGATCTTGCGATATAGTTGTGGCTGCAGCCCTTTCCTTCCTTTGCTGCCTTGGAGACATCATGCCTCCTACAGCCTTGGCTGGTAACTATGCAGCCCAGATAGTGGGACTGAAGTATGGAAAGGTCTTGAAGAAGTCTCTTATTCCATTCCTATTCTGTGTAATGGTGGGCCTCATGGTGATGCTTAATTCATCGTCACTGGCTTTCCTTGCAAGGTGAGGTGCTGTATGTTGATGTATGTATATCTGTTGATCCTTGCCTTTATAGTGGTGCTGATTGGAATTAATCTTTTCAGGAAAAAGAATAATGTGTGGTTCCAGGTAGACTGTGGACTAGTTCTTGTGACTCTCATATTGAGACTATTGCTGATAAAGTGAGGTGGGTATGAAGAAGATTCCAAGACACATTATTTCAGCTCTTGTCATATCACTTGCTGTAGTGGCCCTTGTGGTGTATCTAGGCCTCGTGTTCTCCTCCCAGTGGAAGGAGGAGCCCATCTATCCAGGTCCTGGAGTCACATCCATCCATATGCTTTCTGAGTGGAGCCCTGAGCTTAAGGGCACCAGTGGTGACACTCCTGTCTATGTGCTTGACAGCGGAGTGGAGGGAGCCAGCATGCTGGTTCTGGGAGGAACCCATCCCAATGAGCCTTCAGGCTTCATTTCAGCTGTAATGCTCATTGAATGGTGCGAGCCTGAGGAGGGAGTTCTGTATGTAATTCCAAGAGCCAACAACAGTGCCTTTACATGTACTGATCCTCTGGAGGCAGCTCCCATGAGCTTCACCATTGAGACAGGAAACGGAGAAAGATGGTTCCGCTTCGGATCCCGTGCAACCAATCCTATCCACCAGTGGCCGGATAGCGAAATCTATGTCCATGCCTCCTCAGGCCAGAAGCTTAGCGGAAGCGAAGTGAGAAACCTTAATAGGGCATATCCAGGCCGAGAGGACGGAACCTTTACCGAGAAGATTACCTACGGAATAACAGAGCTCATTAAGGATAAGGACATTTCAATTACAGTGGACCTTCATGAAGCTTCTCCTGAGTACACTACTGTAAATGCGATTGTGGCTCACGAAGATGCCATTGGACTGGCAAACATCACTCTCTGGATGGTGGAGGAAGACATGTCCATCTCAATTGAGCAGTCTCCAAAGAATCTCCATGGTCTTACCCATAGGGAGCTTGGTGACTACACAGATACCCTGGCATTGCTGATGGAGACAGCAAACCCATCCCAAGGAAGACTTCATGGAAAGATAGATTCTGACCTGGTGGTCTATGGTGACGACAAGTTCTACCACAGAGCCTACGAGTATGGAGCCCTTACTGTGCCCTATGGAGAGAATGGAATCTCACTCACGGAGCGCTGCGCCCGTCACATTACTTGCCTTGTTAACATGTGTGAGATGTATGATGGAGACGATGGATACATATCCCTAGGTTGGGATATGCCTTCCTACAGTGAAATCATGGAAAACGGCATAGGATATTACCTTGCAGATCCGGAGTGATGATGAAAAGGCTTATCTCAATATCTCTCATTCTCTTTTCTGTGGCTCTCCTCTTTTCAGAGGAGAGTGAAGTCTGGAAAAAAGTGGAAATCTGCGGCGTTGAGATGGAATGGGATGGCTATAGGGTGAAGGAGGACGGTAGCGACCTGGATCCCTATACAACCCTTTTCTCTGATATTGCAGAGGATCACTTCTTTCAGGAAGAGTACAATACCCGGAAGGAAAGCTATCTCATCAATAGGGGAGACGTGGGGGAAAGCGAAGTAATCCACATAAAAGGTGAAGAGGAAGGTCCTGTAATCTATATTGTTGCCGGTGTCCATGGGGACGAGAGGGCGGCATGGTACGCAGGAATAATGCTGGAGAATGTGACAATCGAGAAAGGGGAGGTGTATATCCTGTCTCCAGCCAACAGTCTTGGGGCGAAGCTCCAGCGTCGCTATTTTTATGGCACACAGGATCTGAACAGAAGTTTTCCTGGTAAGGAGGATGGCAACGAAGCTGAAAGGATGGCATATGCCATCTATAGCGATATAGAAAGGGTCATGCCGGACCTGGTGCTGGATCTTCATGAAGCCATAGTGTATACAGAGAACAGGGATTTTCTGGGGTCCAGCTATATTTTCACTTCACTTGATGGGATGGAGGACCTGTTCTTCTCCCTTCTCTGGGCCACAGAAGATGGAGAGATATGCCATAGCCCCTTCGCCTATAATGGTCCGGGACCGGTGGGAAGCATCAACAGCAGTGTGACTCTAGGCCTTGGAATACCCACCATTACTGTTGAGACTTTCAGAGGATTTGATATAAAGAGAAGAGTGTATGACCAGCTGGATACTGTACAGTACATTCTTCATTTTTATGGGATGATATGATGGATAAAGCAAGACAATTTCTGACAATATATGAAAATAGCTCTAACTACAGTGAAAGGCTTCTCTCCCTATACAACGGGCTCTTCCTCCTTCTTGGAGAAAGACTCTATGATGAAGCTGAGAAATGTGGCGTAGACAAGGCTTCCTTCCTGGATGCCCTGAAGTATGTCAGGGAAGATGAGGAGGGAGGCAGGACAATCCTAGACGAGGAGAACCTGGATTCTCTCTATAGCCTTCTCTCCTCCCTTATTTCTGCCTAGCCTTCTATTTTCTTAAGGGTATTCTTTGCCATCATCCTGAAGTTTGGCTTCAGGCTTTTGGTCTCTATGAGGATTTCCAGACAGTCTACTGTCCTATCTTCATCGATTATCTCCTTTGCAGAAAGAATCCTTCTTTTTGTTTCAGAGACATCGCTATCATAGTGGCCCACCTGCTTTCTGTAGTAGGCTTCTGCAATCTTGTCGATGGCTTCTTCATCCTCCAGTTCCCTTCTCCTTTCATATAAGTCTCCGATTCTGGAGGCAAGGAAGGCTTTTCCTGCGTCTCTGATTGCTCTACCTAGTTCAGCGTTGGTCATGGTCATCTCCTGTCTCTATG
>JAEDOD010000035.1 GCA_016302165.1 Sphaerochaetaceae bacterium | reverse complement strand
GTTTCAGCTGGAGGTCATATGGATAAGGAAAAGATTCTGGAAAAGATGACGGATAGAGAGAAGATCGCCTACTGCACAGGAAAAGACTTCTGGCATACAAAGGAAATCAAAAGGCTGGGAGTGGAATCCATAATGGTATCTGACGGGCCCTTCGGTCTCAGGTGCCAAAAGGGAGAAAGCGAAAATGTAGGAGTAAAGGATAGCATAAGCGCAACCTGCTTTCCTCCCAGCGTAACTTCAGCTTCAACCTGGAATAGGGAACTGTTGAGGGCGGAAGGGGAGGCCATCGGGGAAGAGGCCCTGGAAGAAGATGTTTCCATAGTGCTGGGGCCTGGATGCAACATAAAGCGTAATCCTCTCTCTGGAAGAAACTTCGAATACTATTCAGAAGACCCAATGCTTTCTGGAGAAATGGCTGGAGAGTGGATACGTGGTATGGAATCCACAGGAACTGGAGCATGCCTTAAGCATTTTGCAGCCAATAGCCAGGAGACCAAGCGCATGATCAGCGATAGCCTTCTGGATGAGCGTACTCTCAGGGAGATATACCTTTCTTCCTTTGAAAGAGCTATAAAGAAAAGTAATCCAACTTCCATTATGTGCTCCTACAACAAGATCAACGGCACATATGCCAGTGATAACTCTTTTCTCCTTGATGAAATACTGAGAAAAGAATGGCACTGGGACGGACTGGTGATTTCAGACTGGGGAGCTATGAACGATAGAGTGGAAAGCTTCAAGGCTGGATGTGACCTTAATATGCCAGGTGGCTCTAGATATATGGAGAAGGCCACAATGAAGGCCCTGAAAAATGGAAGGCTTGAAAAAAAGTACCTTGATAGGTCTGTAGAGAGAATACTCAAGGTGGTTGAGAAGTCTGGAAAGAGGGAGAAAAGGCCATTCTCCTGGTTAGACCACCATAAGCTTGCCGTTTCTATTGCTGAAGAGGGCGCTGTACTCTTGAAGAATGAGGAGAGTCTCCTTCCCTTGAAGGAGGAGAAAAGTGTGCTTCTTCTTGGCCATATGGCCCGCGACATGAGATTCCAGGGCACAGGATCCAGTCATATAAATTCCAAGATTGTTTCCCAGCCTATAGATTGCTTCACCAACTTCTCCTATATCGAGTGCTGCGATGAAAATGGAAAGCTTTATGAAGATAAGATGGAAAGCGTAAGAAATGAGGCTGCCTCTTATGATGCCGTAGTAGTCTTTATGGGACTACCGGAAATAATGGAGTCTGAAGCCTTCGACAGAAAAGACATGAAGCTTCCCAGAGGCCACGTTAGAATGCTTGAAGAAGCATATAAGGTTAATAGGAATATAGTGGTGGTGCTTTTTGCTGGAAGCCCTGTGGAATGCGAATGGGAATATATGGCCAAAGCTATATTGTATGTAGCTCTTCCAGGGGAAGGTGGGGGAGAAGCAATATCCAATCTTATTTACGGTAAGGTGAATCCTAGTGGTAAGCTTTCTGAAACCTGGCCCATGAAATATGAAGATGTGCCATCATCTTCCGTCTTCGGAAAAGTGAATGCAGAGTACAGGGAAGGCATCTATGTGGGGTACCGCTATTACGACAAGGCTGGGCTTCCGGTCCGCTATCCCTTCGGCTATGGCCTATCCTATACTTCCTTTACCTATTCAGACCTTCTCATTGATGGAAGGAAAGTTTCCTTCATTGTCAGAAACAGTGGAGAGAGAAAAGGAAAGGAAGTTGTTGAACTCTACGTAAGGAATCCTGAAGGTGGATATAGAAGCGTAAGGGAGCTGAGGGATTTTGCCAAGATAGAGCTGGAAAAGGGAGAGGAGAAGAGAGTTTCCTTTGTTCTTTCTGACCGGGATTTTTCCATTTACCAGAATGGCTGGAAAACAGTTGGAGGAACATACACCATTGAAATCGGATCCTCCTCCAGAGACATCAGGCTTAGCGGAGAAATGGTAGTGGAAGGTGAGACAGTGGAGTATGGAGTAGGGGAAGACAGCTGGTATCTATGCCCCAAGGGGAAGCCTGGAAGAAAGGAGTTTGAGGCCCTGTTGGGTAGAAAGGTCACTGATTATGTTCCTCACAGAAAAGGAACCTTCACCCTTGATGACAGCCCTATGGAGATGAAGGATTACTCCTTGTTGGTGAAGCTTCAGTATCTTATTACCCTAAATATAATTGCCAAGCCTTATGGGGGAAAGAAGGATATGGAAGACCCAGGATTCAGGATGATGGTCATGTGCTCCTTAGACTGTCCAATGAGGTCCTCAGTGATCAATGCTGGAGGTTCTCTCAGCGATAATGCAGCTTCCGCCTTTGTGGAGTTTGCCAATGGCCGTTTCTTCAAGGGTATTGGAAAGCTGTTGGGACTATAGTAGATAGCTTTCCTTTCCACCTTTTTTTGACGTATGCTCATTCTATGGATAACAGAAGACTGCCGGTCATAGATATAGATAACAGCTTTGTAGATAAGCTGACAGCTCTCTATTTCTCACTATGCTTTCTTATTGCAGCCCCTTTCTTCGGGGAATTCTTGGGAGAGAGGGGAGAGCTTTGGTCAGGGTTTATTCGTATACTTTCCTCCCCGTCCCCTCTTATTACAGATTATTTTGCCTTGGGAGGTTTTTCATCCTCATTCCTCAATGCAGGCTTATGTGGTCTATGCTGTACAATGATGATGTTTCTCTTAAGGGCTAAGTGCAACTACTCAACCTATGCAGGCTTCTTTCTGGTTGTTGGACATTGCTTCTATGGCCTAAATCTACTGAATATGTGGCCGCCCATCATAGGAGTATGGATATTCTGCCGTATCCGTAGAATCGATTTCTCCAGGCATCTATCAGTAGCCTTCTACTCAACAGCCTTCGGTCCCTTCTTCAGCGAGCTTATATTCCGCTATCCCCTTACAGCATGGTCCACTTTTCCATTCAGGTCTATTGTTGCTGTGGTGCTGCTTTCCTTATTTCTCGGTTACTCCATTCCTCTTATGCTCAATGGAGCGAAGCTTCTTCATAGAGAAATGAGCCTCTATAATGGAGGACTAGCTTTCGGCCTTTTGGGAATGCTTATCTATTCCTTCATGTACAGCATTATGGGAGTAGAAAATGAGGGAAGTGTGGTATCTAGAAGCCTAGAGTATTTAGGGAAGGAGAACAGCGCCTTTGTGTCATGCAATGTATTCTTCCTTCTGGTGTTTCTTCTTTCTCTATTCATTGGCTGGTACCTTAACGGTGGATCCTTTGCTGGATACACAAGACTATTGAAGGATCCAGGGTTTAAAAGTGACTTCCTCACTAAGTATGGAGACGGAGTTACACTCATAAATCTTGCTCTCTATGGCCTTATGATGACCCTATACTTCGACCTTGTGATTCTCTTTACAGATGGAGTGGGGTGGACCGGAGCCACCTGCGGTATTGTTCTTGCTTCTGTAACCTTCTCAGCTTCTGGGCAACATCCAGGAAATGTATGGCCGGTTCTCACAGGATATGTTGGGCTATATGCACTAATAAAAGCCCTATCCATGGCTTTGGGAATTCCTATGGTCTGGTCTCTATCCACCCAGGCTTATATGAATGGTGCAGCCTTTGCTACAGGTCTCTGTCCCTTTACAGGAAAGTATGGAAAGAGATATGGCTTTCTTGCAGGCTTTGTGTCAGCAATACTTGCTACAGCAACTCTTTCCATCCATGGAGGCTTTATGCTCTACAACGGAGGCCTTGTTGCCGGCATGGCAGCCTTGATCCTTACTCCTCTCTTGAAGGGCATAAAGGAAAGAGCTGATGAAACGGAAGAAGAGGAAGAGATGTAATCAGGAAAGGAGTTTTATCAGTTCCACTATCCTTTCGTAATCCCTCTTTACATCCAGATATAGAGAATTGATATCATCTCCAAATTCTCCTTCCCCTCTAAGCTTTTCTGTCAGCATTGAAGAAGAGCGGGTGAGGGGAGCGAGTGCCAGGTTTGCTGATACTCCCTTAAGTGTATGGGCTTCCCGGAAGCCTAGCTCCCTGTCTTTGGCGTCAAGGGCTGAAGTAAGGGCGGAGAAGGATTGGTCAAGAAGAAACTTCTCTAGGAATCTCTTTATCAATGTGTCATTCATAAGCCTATTCCTGGCTTCTTCGTAGCTTCCGCCAATGGAGGCATAGAACTCTTCTATCGTCATGTAATCCCCTTTTTTTATTTCTCCCTATCTCTGAATGTAACAAATAAAGAATAGTGGTGCAATAATAATTTCTAGTGTCAGAAATTTGATTACTAGACTTCCTCTTGGAAAAAGGATTAAGAATCCCCCAGAAAGCTCTGGGGGGAGAGACTCTAGCGGTAATTCTTAGCCAGGTTTTCCTTGAGTTTCCTGACTGTCTCCTCTTCCATGCCTATGGCCAGTAGGAACTCTTCAGCCTTTAGTGAAAGATCCACTTGGCTTAGCTTGTCGCTTTCTACACTTGCTATGAAGGAGAGCATGCTGTCGATATTGCTTTTCTTCACAGCTTCATACTGCTCGCTTCCTTTTTCTATGTGGTAGTAGTTTTCATATGTGGTCATGTAGTCTTCAACGATTTCCTGGTAAGTAAGGCCCATAAGAGCTGAAAGAAGAGCAGATGTAAAGCCTGCCCTGTCTTTACCTTCTGTGCAGTGCACTAGGTAAGGGCCTTCCTTGGAGGCAAGGAAGGTCAAGCCTTCGGAAAGAGACGCCTGGAACTCCCTGGTCTTGAAGGATACTCCCATGTTCAGGGCAATTACGTCTCCATTTTCAAATAGGGAAGCGTAATAAGGAGAAGCAAAGTCTTCCTTTTCCATATAGGAGAGTATTGATTCTTCGCTATCTGCCAGGTTCATGACGGTCCTGATTCCATTTTCCTTAACGAGGGCGTCTGCGTACTTTGCCCTTCCGATTTCATTGTTGATAGGGCTTGAGGACCTGAAGAGGGCGCCTTCTCCAATCTTTCCTCCCTTGATTTCCCTGAAGTTTGCAAAGGCTGCATCTGAGGAGTAGTCTTCCCTGTTGTCAGTACGGGAAAGCTGGTGGATCAGCCACTCATCCCTGTATTCTCCCTTTCCTGTAAGAGTGAGGAGGAGGGATATGTCTTCCATTGTCTTTCCTTCCTCAAATATCCACTTGTAGGTCTTATCTGGATTGGAGACCTTTTCAGCAATGGAATATGTGGTAGCAAAGTCTCCCATGTTTATGGCAAGAATAAGTGTCTCTCCATCATTTCTCAAGACAATGGAACCCAGGTCTACGTCACTGTAGTTGGTGCAGTAAGGAGCATATACTTCAGTATCTTGGAAAGACACTGTAAATACGTCTCCGTATTCTGCGCCCATGGCATCCAGGTCCTTCTTCTCTATTGTGAGCACCAGATTTCCATATTTCTGGATCTCCTTTACAGAAGATGTCACTTCAGTAATTACTGTTTCCTGTACGGCCTGTGTCCTTGTTGCACAACCAGTGAGAAGTACAATAAGGATCATGGCAAAAGCCAAAGTTCTTAGTATTGGATTCTTTTTCATAGTTTTTCTCCCTTATCCATATAGTAATGGAGAATATAAGGAATTCAAAAGGTAATTCCAACAGGAGTTTCCTTTTGTGGAGTTAATCCCTGTCGTTGTCTGTAGGGTGAATAGAGGTATTCTGATGACCAGAAAGGGCAATTTGTGGTATATAGAATCCATGAATGAGCCTGAAATAATCAGAATTGATGAAGACACCTGGAGAGTTGAAGACAACGGGGTGAGATTCTTCATTCTCAAGGGTGAGAAGAGAGCCCTTCTGGTCGACAGCGGAATGAACACTCATGGCGTAAAGGAAATGGCAGAGAACCTTACCCGAATGTCTGTCAGCCTTATCAACACCCATGCAGACATTGACCATATTGGAGGAAACGATGAATTTCCTTCATTCATGATGCATCCATCGGAGGCAGCCAACTATTTCAGCCATAAGAAAGTTGGAATTATTGACCCGGTATATGACGGTGATGTAATCGACCTGGGAGGAAGAAAATTGGAAGTCATGCTGGTTCCTGGCCATACTCCTGGATCCATTATGCTTCTTGATGTTTCAAGGGGAGTAGTGTATGGAGGAGACTCCATACAGGATGGTAATATCTTCCTTTTTGGTCCCATGCGTGAAATCCATGCCTACGCACTAAGCCTTAGGAGACTGGAGAAATGGAAGGGCAGATATGACATCATCTATCCTAGCCATGGAACCTTCCCTGTATCCCCGTCCCTTATTCAGAAACTCATTGATGGAAGCATCAAGGTGATGAGAAATGAAATTGAAGGGAAGGAAGCTGAAGTTTTCGGAAATAAGATAAAAGTGTATGATATCGGGGACGCAAGAATTCTGGGAGACGCAAAATAGTGGACAGGGGACAATTGGCTTATGACAACTTTCTCAAGGGATATAACTGCTCCCAGTCAGTAATCTTGGCATACAGTGATTTCTTTCCTGAAGAAAGCCTGGAGACAGTGATAAAGATCAGTTCCTCCTTTGGGGGCGGAATGGGAAGGCTAAGGGAAGTATGCGGCACTGTAAGCGGAGCCTTTATGGTCCTTGGTGAAGTCTATGGTTACAAAGAAGCAGGAGATGGAGAGAGAAAGAAGGATCTCTACTCCCGTATCCAGGAGTTTGCAGCCCGCTTTGAGAAGGAGAATGGAAGTATAGTGTGCAGGACACTTCTTGGTCTCAAGGGAAAAAGTGATGCTGTTCCCGAAGAGCGTACCAAGGAGTATTATCTTCGTCGTCCTTGCCCGGGATACTGCCGTTCCTCTGCTTCGCTTCTTCAGCAATATCTAATGGAGAACGGAGTTCTCGACGAAGAAGGAAAAAGAATATGAAAGGAATCAAAAAAAGCACTTTAGAAGAATTTGGATATAAGGAATATGGAAAGCTGGACCTGGTGAACAACAAGAAGGATGCCATCTATGTGAATGTACTGTCTTTAGTGGTTCTGGTTGCTATGGTGGCTTTGATTCCTCTTTTCGTGAAGGGCACTATAGAGGAGTTTATCTTATACTTTAATCCTCTACATAGTATAGTGTTACTTATAATGATCATCCTGTACATCCCTCTTCATGAGCTGGTCCATGGAGTATTCATGAAGAGTTTTTCCGGCGAGAAGCTCTCCTTTGGGTGGAAGCTGGTCTATGCCTACTGCGGAAGCAAGGAGGGAATGGTGAATTATCCTGAATACTCCACAGTGGCACTGGCTCCTCTTGTTGTCTTTTCCATTGTATTCATAGCTATGATGGTCCTTATGCCATCCTGGGCCTTGGTGTGGTATCTGATGGAAGTCGTCAATGTTTCAGGCTCTGCAGGAGATATCTATGTAACTCTCAAGCTCTGGAAGGACAGAAAGAAGGATATCCTTGTCAACGATACAGGTACAGAGATGACCATATATAAGAGAGTATAGGAGAGAGGAGGAGAAATCCTCCTCCCTTTTACTCTATCTCAAGAATGTTTTTCGGGTCTCTCAAATAGAATACGGCAGCCTTGATTTTCTTATCTGGCTTTATTGAGGCTACAGCTTTTCTGTAGTAGTTCAGCTGGTTCCTATGGTCCTTTTCATAGCGTATGGAGTCTGTCTTGTAGTCTACAATGTAGATGGTGTCCTCCTTTTCGCAGTACAGGTCTATTACACCTTCAACTGTTACGTCTCCATCCATTACCATGAAATGCCTTTCCGGTGTCAGCTTGAAATCTTTCAGCGTCTCCTTGAAGAAGGAGGAGGATAGGAAGCTGTCACGGAGGGAGAGGGCGCAAAGTATGGCCTCCTTCTGTCCCTTTCCACCAGGGAAGAAGGAAGAGTAGTCGTCCTCTTCACCTTTGAAGTAGTCTTCCAGAGTCTTATGGGTAAGGGTACCGAACTCTGTAATCCTCTGCGCTCTCAGCTCTTTCCTTTTTTCGTTCTTCTCTTCTTCGCTTTCCCCTGTAACTAAGTTTTCATCGATTTCGATAAGCCAAGGGTCTATGGAAATTCTCGGCAGCTCTGTGCCTTTCTCAGTTTCCTGGCCTTTCTCATATTCTTCATCCTTCAGAAGAGTAGAGGAAAAATCCTCCTTCTCAATGAAGGTGGTTACACCACACTTTTCCTTCTGAGGGAAGGTAGGCAGAATCCGAGGCTCCTTGAACCATGGATCCTCTTCCTTTTCCATCTTTCCCTTTTTCTTGCCATAGATTTCACTTAATGGAACAGGTTCAATTTCCATAGCCTGGAACTTGTCTGAGGCATCGCTGTTACAATATGTGTCTACAAAAGAGTAGGAATAAGTAGGGTCATCCTTCCCGCCATAGGTGAAATCCAGGCCCTTGAGAATCAGGCTCAGAAGATTGTAGGTCTTGGAAGAGGAATCCTGGTCAGCCTCATTGTTTATGGAGCCAGAGAATATCAGATGATGCTGGGCTCTGGTTGCTGCAACATAAAGAATTCTCTTTGCTTCGGCCTTTTCCAGGTCTTCCTCCTCCTCTTTTCTTACTTCCTCCCAGGGATTCACCAGTCTTTTTCCTTCTTCATCAGGAATGAAGGGGATTACAGGGAAAAGGGAGCTGTCTGGAGAGATTCTGATGTCACCATTTCCTCCTCCACTGTTTCTTCCCCCCATGTCTGAAACGAACACTACCGGATACTCAAGTCCCTTTGACTTATGTATGGTCTGGATAGTTACACCGGAGGTGGTCTCTTCCAGAACTGTCAGGTCCTTGAGCCGTGATTCTTTTCCAAGCATAGGCCTGAGCTTATCCAGGAACTCTATAAGTGTCCTGTTCTTCTGGTCGTAGGATGCAGCCATTGCAAATAGGTAATCATAGTGCTCGGAATAGGGTTCATTGCCACTTATATGCTCAATGAAGTACCTATATCCTCTGTCAATCCAGAGATAAGTAAGAATTCTTGAAATGTTACCCTTACCAGCTATCTCCATGGCTCCCTTCAAGGTGTCTTCACCGTAGGAGAGGAGGAAGACATCATCTTCGTCCAGGCCCTTTTCCTTATCCCTTTCCTCCCTGATGTTTTCCAGGACAGTCCTGATTCCCTTTTCGCTCATGGAAACGAAGGGGGAGCGTAGGTAGGAAGCGTAAGTGAGAAGATCCTCGGTTCCATAGGCTGTAAGCTGAAGGACGTTATAGAAGTCGTTGACCACAGCATCCATGGTAAGGGTCTTGTTCTCTGAAACATTGAAAGGTATTCCGTAATATCTCAAGGCCCTTTCGAAGTATGACTGGTGTGTTCCCTTTCTTAGGAGGATGGCTATATCGCTATAGGTGCACTTTCTTTCTCCTCCATCCCTTCCTACAGCAACAGGCCAAGCCTCTCCATTCCCTACCACTTCCTCCTTTATGAATCTGGCCACGCCTAGGGCTTCTGTGAAGAACTGGTCGCTTTTCTCCTTTCTGTCTTCATCCTTTCCATGCTTCTTCCAGTCAACATAGAGAAGGCGCATCTGGGATAAGGAGGTCTTATGTACATTGCTTACAAGAGACTTATATTGTGCCTCATAGTCCTTGTCTGGATATTCAGGCATAATTTTTCCCTTGAAGATGGCATTGATCCTGTCGATGACGCTTTTCTCTGACCTGAAGTTCTCGCTTAGTGTCAGGACCTTATCTTCTCCAGCATCATCAGCCATTTTCTTGAATACAGATACATCTGCTCCCCGGAAGCGGTAGATTGACTGCTTTTCGTCTCCCACCATGAAGATTTTCCTCATGTCGATATCATCTATCGTCGGGTAATCCTTTCCGTCGTAATCCTCTTTTGAAGCAAGGAGATAGACAAGGTTCTTGTTGTCTCCGTTGTTGTCCTGGAACTCATCCACCATGATTCTCTTGAATCTGTCAGCAAAGAGTCTTCTTATTTTCCTGTTGGTCTTCAGAATGTCGATAGAAAGGAGAAGGATGTCGTGGAAGGTCAGTACCCCTTCCTCCCTCTTATGTTTACCAAGAAGAGTGTAGAAGGAGTGGAGGAGGGTGGCCCAAGGGTAGAGAAGGGAGTCTTCTCTATTTGAGTATGTCACCATCTTGCCCAAGGCCTTGGCACATTCCTTCAGCTCCTTCTTTGTCTCTCTATATTTTCCATTTAGCTCCTTTTCTCCTTTTTTCAGGGTATAGGAGGGTAAAAATGGAATATTGAAGTCTAGAAGAGTGCCGTTATCGTAGCTATTCAGGAAGGATTCTACAGCTTTCAGGTCCTTTTCTGCATTTGGATACATTTCGTAGGAAGAGATGAATGAGCTGATTCCTTCTCTAAGCGTCGTCTCTCTTTTTCCTCTTTCGTCATCGATGTATTTCTGGTATCTCTCTACGGCTCTGGACGCTGTCTCTTCCTCAGAAACAACGGGACTGGAGATATCATAATAGATATTGCCGCACTCTACGAGGGCTGATGTGAGGCCATCCATTCCATACCAAGATACCAGAGAACTAAGGCCTTCATCGCTCTCAAGCCTGTCCAGAATAAGGGTCCTTATGGCATTTTCCGCCCATCTTTCATAGTCGTCTTCCTCTTCAATGGTGAAGTTTGGTGCAATGCCGTAACGGATTGAATCCTGTCTTACTATCTTTGAGCAGAAGCTATCTGTAGTGCAGATTTCTGCATTACTGAATCTGTCTATCTCTTCTCCGCTGATTAGTCCGCTTTCCTGGGCCTTCTTCAGTGTCCTGTAGATTCTGCTCTTCATGTTGGCTGTTGCAGCCTTGGTGAAGGTCATGGTAAGGATTTCGTCTGAGTGGATTGGACCGATATCTTCATCCATCAAGAGGCGGAGAAAGCGGTATGTAAGTACAGTGGTCTTTCCGCTTCCAGCTCCTGCCGGCACTACGAATTTATCATCACTGAATACAGCCTGATGCTGCCTGGACTCAGGAGATCTGATATCAAAATGCTCCTTGACGCAGAATTCAAGAAATTTCTCTTTTGTCTCTATCTTCATCTTGCAACAAATCTCCCTCTGCAAAGTCTCTTGTATTCGCAGTTTTTGCAGTTTTCTTCACTGCTGTCAGGTGTAATCATCCCATTTTTCATATTGCTTACGATTCTTTCTATTCTCTTTTCAGCATCAAGCTTTACAATGTCCAGGCTGAAGCCGTTGACACTTCTTGTCTTCTTCACTTGAGGCCATAGAACTTTGAAGCTTTCATCCATAAGGGAATAGAAGCCTCCATACTCCACTTCAATACCCGTCTCCTTTTCAACATCCTTGTCCCAGAGAGAGTTTTCGTCAGTCAGAAGCCTATAGTAGAGGATAAGCTGAAGGGAATTTTCTTCAATGAGAGTAGGGTTGTAGTCATTGGTTCCCCGTAGCTTATAGTCCAGGATGTACCATTTTCCGTCCTTATCCTTTAGTACTGTATCCAGTCTTCCCCTTACATATGCATTCTCTCCAAGGGCGTGGCCTGTTATAGACATTTCGTTCTTTACCAGAATGCCTTGGCTAAAGAAATCATGGCCGAAGGATGAGGAGAAGGAGGCAATGTGCTTCTCTATATCCTTCTTTATGTGAAGCCTTACACCTTCGTCTGGAATCCTGTTTTGATTCATGCTCTTTTCCAGTGCATTCTCCAGATGCCTCAAGAGGGTATCCTCGTCAAAAGCAGCAAAGGATTTCTTTTCTTCCAAGGCCTTCTGTATTGTTTCATGAAGGATGTTTCCCTTTTCGAAGTGGTCCTCCATTTCGCATTCCCACTCTGATTTCCTGATTTTCAGGATTGACTGGGCGTATCCCTTGTAGGGGCAGGTGTCCCAGCTCTTTATTTCAGAGACGCTGAATTCCAGTGGAGAGTCCAGAAGAGGGTCCACTTCAGTCTTAATTCCCCTACGCTTCATTACAGTGTGCTCTGCCACCTCATAGGACAGGGACTCGGAAAGGGTAGGCTTAAGCTTTCTTTCCTTTTCCCTTTCCTCGCTATAGCTGTCTCTCTCCACTTCCGTAACTTCAATGGTTGAAGAGAGGAATGGCACAGGAAGAAGTCTGGAGCCGTCGTAAGCTGTTGTGGTTCCGGAAATATATGTGAAGGAGGAGAAGGAAGGGTTGGAGTAAAGGGAAAGAAGGGCGCTTCCCAGGTCTACTGTCTCCCGGCTTCCATCCTTCAAAAGGTAGGGGTAGTCATCTAGGACCATGGATGTAGACTTGTCATCAAGGCCCATGATGTAGTGCTTCTTTACAGAAAGCCCTGCAGAAGCTGGGTATGAGTATACTCTTACTCCCTTAATTCCTTCTGTCTTCTCAACATAGGAAGTATCCCTCAAGATGGACAGGAAAATTCTGAAGGTGTTGGAGTCCTCCATTTCCTTCATCTCTTCCAATATCTCAAGGATTGAGCCCAGGATTCTGTCGCTCTTTTCATCCCATACGCCTTCTAGAAGGAAGGTGTCCCTGAATTCCCGGATCCTTCTTTCTGCGTCGAGGCTATTCTTGGCCTTCACTATCATCTCTACAGCTATGTAGATGGATGAGAAGAGGTCCTTCGCCTCCTTGGCGTTTTTATATTTCTTCTCGTTTTTTATTGCTATATCGAAGGCATTCATCCATTTTCTGTATCCTCCGCCTTCCATCTTCATATCAACACCTATACGGATGATGGCAACAAGGAGATTCCTGTCCTTAAAGGGGAATGAAGGGTCTAGAATCAGGTTCTTCACTTCCTGTAGACTCCAGTTTGTCTTTACTGCCCCGTACATTGCCTCCAATATCTTTCCTTCCGGATAGGAGGAGAGAGGGGAGAAGGACGTGAAGATAAGAGGTATGTCCCTCTTCTTTGCTTCTTCCTCCATATAGGGCCTGTAGGTATCGAGAGAGGATGAAGTTATTGCAATATCATCTGGGTCTTCACTCAAAAGATCCTTCTCGATCATTCTCATGACTCCTCTAATTTCACTGATGGAGTTCCTGTATGAGTGGAGAGGAAGAGGGTTAGAGCACTCAGGTATTTCGATTTCTTCAACTTTACCACTTTTTAGAATCACGGAAGCGAAGGTTGAAGTGAAGGATGAAGGGAACACAAAGACATATTTTCCCTTCTCAATCTTCTCCAGGTCCCTGGAGAGATAGTTCTTCTCGTAAAGGGAATGGGAGGAAAGGTATTCTTCATATCCCCCTCTGATCAGGTCCATTTCCTGAAGGATGGATGGGGGAATATTACTCCTTTCAGGATCGGAGGAAGATGGAAAGTAGGGGAGGAGGGATGAAATATATTTGGTAAAGGCTGGTAGGCTTTCGCTATAGTCATTAGAGGCGAAATGGGAGAGTTTCCCTTCTCCTTCCTTTCTGAGGAAGGAAGAGACGAAGACTCTTCTTTCAGTTTCCGTTACAGCCCTCTTTCCTCTGGTGTCTGAAAGGGAAAGGAGGAAGGTGTCCCAGCTCTGGAAGCGCTCTGTGAACACAGCCTTTCCCTTATTTCCTTTCAGGAAAACAGATAATGTATTCCTTGCCATGGTCTCGGAAGTGAAGACCAGGGTCTTTTCTGTGTTGAGGATTATGTCGAATATCTTTTCAAATGTATCCATAACTATATTCTAGCATGGAAAAGATGAAATATTAAAAATCTGGTAACAGTTTCCTACTCTGTAATGTTTCTCACCCAGATTCTTTTCTTTACAAGAATGTAGCCCAAAGTACACTTCAAGATGTCTCCTGCCTGTACAGTGAGATATATCCATACTACTCCCACTGTAGTGAGACGGGATACCAGGAAGGCCAAGGGAACTCCTACGCACCATAGGAAAGCTGAGTCAAAGAGTATGGTGACCCAGATTTTTCCTCCTGAGCGGAGAGTGAAGTAGGTGGCATTCTTGAATGCAAATAGCGGAAGGCAGAATGCATGGGCGATGATCATCTCTCCTGCTATTGCCCTTGCTCTCTCCGTAGTATTGTAGAGCTGAGGGAAAATGGGTGAAAGGAGAGCCAGCACTATGCCGGATCCAATTCCTACCATTACAGAGAAGGCTATAAGCTTTCTGTCTGTCTCTACAGCTTCGTCGCATTTTCCAGCTCCCAACAATTGTCCCACTATGATGCCTATGGCATTTCCTACAGCAAGGAAGGCCACATTGAAAAGGTTACTTATGGTGGAGAATATATTGCAGCCTGCAACTGCATTTAGACCCCTGGTGGAGTAGCACTGCATAAGGGCTGTCATTCCCAAGGACCAGAGAGTTTCGTTCATGATCAAAGGAGAGGCGGCCTTCAGTATCCGTAAGAGGAGCTTATGCTCCATACGGAAGGTTTTCCATAATCCCTTGAGATAAGGATACTCCTCCCTTTTTTTGAAGGACACTCCAGCAATAAGGAGAAACTCTACATATCTTGATATGACAGTTGCAATTGCTGCTCCATTGGAGCCTAACTTTGGAGCTCCCAGGTTGCCGAATATGAGGATCCAGTTGAAGATGAGGTTTGTGAATATGGCTGCCAGTCCTGCCTTCATCGGCAGCACTGTCTCTCCTCCCTCCCTTAAGGTGGAGGAGTAGGCCTGGGTCAAGGCAAAGCCTGGAAGACCCAGAATCATGATCCTCAGGTAGCTCATGGCGTGGTATAGGGTCTTTGCCTTGTCGCCGCCGTCGTTGTCTCCTGTAAGGAAGAGGGAAATTAGGGATTCTCCGGAAAGAAGAAAAAGTGAAGTGAAAAGGATGATTATAAGAGCACCAGAAGCAATCTTGAACCTGGTGGTGGTCCTTACTCCCTCCTCATCCTTCTTCCCGAAGAACTGGGCACCGAAGATTCCTGCTCCGCTTACAGTTCCGAATATGCAGAGATTGAATACGAAGATAAGCTGGTTAGCTATGCTGACACCGCTCATCTCTTCTGTTCCTATGCGCCCTACCATTACATTGTCCAGAAGGTTAACGAAGTTGGTGATTCCATTCTGTATGGCAATGGGCAATGCTATGGACAGGACCATGAGATAGAAGGCCTTGTCTCCAAATAGTCTGTTTCTTCCTTTTGTCATTGCCCAACTACTTTACCAATAAAGATGGAACGGGTGAATAGTGCAATGAAGAAAAAAGTGTTGTACCATGGGACAAAGGAGATGTTCATGGACAAGGTAACTCTAGGAAATACTGGAATCACAGTTTGCAGAAATGGATTTGGCGCCCTTCCCATACAGCGCATAAGTAAGGAAGACGCAGCATATATAGTAAGACTTGCATATAAAGGTGGAGTTTCCTTCTTCGATACCGCAAGAGCCTACTCTGATAGCGAAGAGAAGCTGGGATATGCATTTGAAGGAATTCCCAGAGATTCCTACTATCTTGCAACCAAGACGGCTGCAGAGAATGGAGATGACCTTAAAAAGGATCTTGAGACTTCACTTTCCCTTCTCAAGACAGATTATGTGGATATATACCAGTTCCATAATCCTTCCTTCTGTCCAAAGAGAGGAGACGGAAGCGGCCTCTATGAAGCTATGGAGGAGGCAAAGAGGGAAGGGAAGGTCAGGCATATTGGCATTACAGCCCATAGGCTGGGAGTTGCAAAGGAGGCCATTGAGTCTGGGCTCTATGAAACACTGCAGTTTCCCTTCTCCTATATCAGCGGAGAGAAGGAGATGGAATTGGTGGAGATGTGCCGAGAGAGGGGTATGGGCTTCATAGCCATGAAGGGCCTTGCCGGAGGACTCCTTAACAATAGCAGAGCCTCCTATGCCTTCATGTCCCAGTTTGATTCCGTCCTTCCAATCTGGGGAGTCCAGAGGGAGAAGGAAATGTTGGAGTGGCTTTCCTACAGCGAGAATCCACCTGTTATGGATGAAGAACTGAAAGCAATCATTGAAAAGGACAGAAAGGAGCTTAGGGGAGAGTTCTGCAGAGGCTGCGGATACTGTATGCCTTGCCCCATGGGAATTCAGATCAGCGAATGCGCAAGAATGATTCAGATGATAAGGCGCGCTCCTTCCGCCTTCCAGCTGGGAAAGGAAGGACAGGAGATGATGGCTGCAATCCAGAACTGCGTCAAATGCGGAAAGTGTATGGATAAGTGTCCATATTCCCTGCCGATTCCTACTCTCCTGGAGAAGAATCTGAAGGATTA
>JAEDOD010000137.1 GCA_016302165.1 Sphaerochaetaceae bacterium | reverse complement strand
AAAGTTTCCGAAAAGGCATGACCCTTCCGGAAACCTTAGCTGAAATCTGATTGTCTTTACTTTCTATAACCGCACTTTGGACATACGCCGTTTTCATTCAAGGCGACTCCACACTTTGGACAGCGGTCAATGGAGGAAGAAGGCTTAAATTCCTCGCTGGCAGCGTTGACACCACTGGTGAAGGTAAGCTTGACGATGTTCAGCTTGTCTTTCAGAAGGTCGTAGACAATCTTGATCATGCCTTCTACAGTCATGGTCTCCTTGGTGACCACCAGACGGCACTCAGGATATGCCTTGGCATACTTTGTCTCGAAGGCTTCACCCTTCATGGTGTTGGTTGGAGCGCCATTCCTGATTCCCTGCTTCTCATACACGCTAAGAATTGCAGGAAGAAGAGGATCATCCTCACGAAGGACCAGTGCATGGTCGAAGTTCTTCAAAAGATCCCAAGCCACCTTCTGGATTTCATTGCATGGATAGACCATGTTCACGCCTTCTTCGATGGTGTCTTCCACTTCAATGGTCAATACTCCTGTGTGACCATGGAGATACTGTGCTTCGCCCTTGAATCCATAGAACCTGTGGGCATACTGCAGGCTCAGTGTTGTAATGCTTCTCATTTCATCTCCTCTCCCCAAAAGGGGTAATCAATCAAAAGAGGAATGGTTTTTCTTTCTGCACTTAGGACATATGCCGGAGAAGACGATGTCGTGAGAGAGAATCTCATAGCCGTCGAGATTCCTGATTCTATCCTCCAGTCCTTCCATATATCCCATGTCTACATCATGGATTTCTCCGCATTCCATGCACTTCACGTGATAGTGCCTGGAACACATTTTTTCGAAACAGTCAGCTCCTCCAGGCACACAAACCCTTCTAATCTGCCCCTCTTCAGCCAGCTTGTTCAGGTTTCTATACACTGTAGCACGGCCAAGGGAAGGATAGTCATCCTTCAGATTGTCATAGATTTCGTCTGCCGTAGAGTGCCCTCCAATCCTATTGATAGCATCTAGGATCAATGAGCACTGGATCGTCTGTCTCTTTCTCATTCAAGTCATCCAAGTTCATTCCTATTCCTTAATGATATTTTGTATCAACAAGGAATAAGTGTCAATAAATATTTTTTTATTTAATTTTCTACCATTTTTCCCATGTTTGCAATCTCCATAGTTTTACAGAACCAGGAGAAGAGGTGGTATAATCTTCTTCCATGAAGGAATACATTCTCTTTGGAACAGGGTGGAGAGCCATGTTCTATGTGCGTATCGCCACTCACCTCACATCTCTCCTAAGAATCAACGCCATCTATACCAGGAGAAAGGATTTCTCCCTTCCTGGCTTCTACGTGACAGATAATGCTGAAGATGCACTTTCAAAGCCCCATGACGCTGTAATAGTGGCCTCAGGACGTATTGGATTTCTGGAGACCATGAAATATCTTGAGAAGAGAGGAGAGACCATCCTTACGGAAACCTCATTCCTTACATTGACGGATGAGGAATTGAAGGAAGTTGAAGACATCAAAGGTTATACATTGGAGCAGTATCCACACTTTCCTCTCTTCTCTGCTGTCATAAAAGCCACTGAAAGAATAGGAAAGGTGGACCAGCTGAAGCTCTCCTCCCTCCATAACCACCATGCATCTGCAATCCTTAGGGCCATACTGAAGGAGAATTCCATACCTAAGGACATAAGCGCTGTAGATTTCCCCTCATCCACCATCAAGACAGCCGGTAGAGGAGGAAGGTCAAAGAATGGAGAAAGGGAAGAATACATAAGGAAAATAAGGATAATCAGATATCCCTCCAATAAGCTTTTCATCCATGACTTCTCTACCAACACCTACCACTCCACCTTGATAAAGGACGAAATCGAAGTCAGGGGCGAAAGAGGAATCGTCAACGAAAAGGGAGTGCGATACGTGAGGGAAGATGGAGAGACCGTCTCTCTGCCCTTCGTCTTCCATAGGGACACAGAGTTCTTCGCCTCCACCATGACCCTTTCCCACATTACTCTTGGCTCTGAGGTGGTGTTCTCGAATCCCTTCTACCCTTCTCCACTGTCAGACGATGAAATAGCAGTCGCCCTACTTCTTCAGGCCTTCGACAAAGGATGCCTGGAGTACTCAATCCAAGACGGAGTCCTGGACGTAAGAATAGGGCGACTATTGTAGATAAAGCTTGGGAAAGTATTATCCTTATGTGGTCTCAGCTTCCAGGATATCTGGAGTGATCTCCTTTGGTATCGGACAGCGATATCCTACGTTTCCCCTCTTTGCATTGAGCTGGGCCCAGGCTGTTTCGATGACGCTAGGATTCTCCGAGAGGTCTATGGCTGTAGCGGCAATAATCTGTCCTGCATACAGCATTCCCTTATGGGCGAAGTCGCTCTTTCCACAGGCCACTGCCTGCCAGCTGTGGGCAGCTGTTCCGATGGGCCATGTGCTTGTTCCACACTGTGTCACAGGACAGATCCAGCTTACGTCTCCCACGTCAGAAGAGCCTGGAAGAGGAATGTTTCCAGCCTTGTTCCATGGCTTTGGCTTAATGTCGAAGGCAAACTCGGGTCTCTTGTCCTCCTCGGTCTGTGTCTTCACAATCTCATCTGCAAAGGCCAGGTCTTCCGCCTTCTCCACAGGATTAGGAATTTCACACATGTTCCTGTACATCACTTCATCCAGGGCAGGTATCAGGAGAGTGTTGCTGGTTCCCTTCAGAAACTTGATCTCAACCGTTGTATCTGTCATCAGGGCAGCGCCACGGGCTATGTTGTTCACCCTTTCATAAAGGGAGGCAAGCTCTGGAGCAAAAGGTGCCCTTATCTGATAGAGAGCCGAAGCATGG
>JAEDOD010000034.1 GCA_016302165.1 Sphaerochaetaceae bacterium | reverse complement strand
GCTCCATCAGCATCCCTGGCTTCCAGAGCGTGATTGCAAAGGCAGCCAAGAACGCAAAATGATGAGTTACAATAGACTCTTACGGATGGGGGCCCTTACGGCCCTCATCTCAATCTTAGCTTTGTCTCCATGCTATTCCATGGCTCAGAACGAGACAGCTGTGAAAGCTGAAAGTGAGACAAAGACAGTCCAGAACCCCAAAGGTGTGGGTAGAGTCTACTATGACCTCTTCGACACTGTTTCCTACATATATTCCTATGCTGGAGACAGTGAGGAAGAGTTTATAGAAAACTGTGATGAAACCTATTCTATTCTTCAGAGATACCACATGCTCTTCGATATCTACCATGAGTACAGCGGTATCAATAATCTCTGCACTCTCAATAAAAATGCCGGTAAGGATTGGCTTTCAGTGGATCCCCTTCTGGTGGAATTCCTTCTCTATGCCAAAGAGATGAACGATCTAACTCTTGGCGAGATGGATGTGATGATGGGCTCTCTCCTTTCATTGTGGCACGATGCCAGAAACAGCCAGGTTCCATATCTTCCTTCAGAGGAAGCATTGAAGGAAAGCGTGAAGTACATTGGCTTTGATTTTCTTGAAATCGATGTGGAGAACAGCAGAGTCAGGATTACAGATGAAAGGGCTTCCATCGATGTAGGGGCCCTTGGCAAGGGTTATGCCACAGAAAAGGCCGCTAAGGCACTTGAGGATAAAGGCATAACAAGTTATGTTCTTAATATAGGAGGAAACATAAGAATCATCGGAACTAAGGTTGACGGCTCCGGCTGGAGTACAGGAATAAGGGATCCAAAGAATCCTGATTCCGCCTTTGCTCTGAAGATTACAGTTTCCGACACGGCAGTGGTCACAAGCGGCAGCTATGAACGATATTTCACTGTGGACGGTGTGAAGTATCCTCATATAATCGATAAGGATACACTTTATCCTGCCACATACTATGATTCACTGACTGTGGTCACTAAGGACAGTGGACTGGCTGACTGTCTTTCCACAGCCCTGTATTGTATGCCACTTCCTGAAAGCAGGAGATTGGCAGAAAGTCTTGATGGTGTTGAATGTATATGGATTGAAAGCGACGGAACCATTACAATGACAGACGGCATCAAGAATTTGATTGTGTAAAACTTAAGGAGGGCATCAGATGCTTTTCAAGAAAAAGATATCGGCGGTCCACGTTCCTCACTGCAAGTCCACCCAGGACATGCATTCTGTCAGGATTGCTCCGCCAGACTCTGTCACCATTCCAATGAGCATGCACTCAGGTGTACCTGCAGTTCCTGTGGTACAGAAAGGTGACCATGTCTACATCGGACAGTTGATCGCAAAGGAAGGTGAAGGAAGAGTTTCTTCCCCAATCCACGCTTCAGTCAGCGGAACTGTCAGCGAAGTAAGTGAAAAGTCCATATCCATCAAGAGTGATGGAAAGATGGAGAAGGATCCTGAGATGAAGGCTCCAAAGCTTGAGACTTTGGACGACTTCCTTGATGGATGCAGAAAGAGCGGAATTGTAGGCCTTGGAGGTGCAGCATATCCACTCCATGGAAAGTGGGAGGCTGTAAGGAAGAACAAGATCGATACTGTTCTCATAAATGGTGCTGAATGTGAGCCATACTGTACTGCAGACAACAGGACAATGGTGGAAGATGCAGACCACATCAAGAGCGGAATAGAGATATTGAAGAAGTTTGTAGGAGCCAAGGAGTATATCATCGGCATCGAGGCCAATAAGCCTGAAGCCATCTCCCATCTTACTGAGGTTTTCAAGGATGATTCCTCTGTAGAGGTTAAGACTCTCGAAAGCGTATATCCTCAGGGAGCTAAGCAGGTCCTTCTCTGGAACGCTACAGGTAAGGTGGTTGCCGCCGGCCAGCGTCTTGCTTCCCTTGGAGTAATCATCACCAACGTAACTACACTTGCAAAGATGGCCCTCTACTTCGAGACAGGAATGCCTCTTGTAGACAAGTGCGTCTCCGTGGATGGAAGCGCTGTGAAGAACCCTTCAAACATCATCGTTCCAATCGGAACAAGTTTCGGCTACTGTCTTGAGGCTTGCGGAGGCTTCAAGGAAGAACCTAGAAAGGTGATTGAAGGCGGTCCTATGATGGGACGTACTGTTGCATCTTTGGATGAGCCTGTCGTAAAGGCAACCAATGGTATTGTTGCAATGGGTGAGAAGGAAGCCATTCTCAGCGAACCTTCCCCTTGTATCCACTGTGGACGCTGCGTTGAAGCATGCCCTCTGAACCTTAATCCTGTAGCCTTCGCCAAGGCGCTGAGCATGGAGGATGAGGATGAGAAGGAAGCTCTTCTCAAGAGAGAAGATGTGGCACAGTGCATGGAATGCGGCTGCTGTGCATTTGTCTGTCCTGCCCATAGGCCACTTGTTGCCAACAACAGGGAAGATAAGCGCTTCATGAGAAGTAGGAGAAGATAGGAAATGGAAAAGAAATATAATCTTCTTATGGTTTCATCACCACACTTCCACGATAAGTCCTCAACGGCGAGGATCATGCTGGATGTTGTGATTGCCCTTGTGCCTGCATGTATCGCCAGCGTTGTGATCTTTGGCCTCAAGGCACTTTCCCTCATTTGTGTATGTGTGCTCTCAGCACTGGTCAGCGAAACACTCTTCAACCTTGTTGTAAGGAAGAAGAATACCATTACTGACCTTTCTGCTGTGGTTACCGGTGTCCTCCTGGCCTTGAACCTTGGAACTGACGTGTCCCTTGTGGAGGCTGCACTCGGAAGCGCCTTCGCAATCGTATTTGTAAAGGGAATTTTTGGAGGCCTTGGAAAGAACTTTGCAAACCCTGCAATTACTGCCCGTGTCTTCATGCTTCTCTGCTTCTCCTCTGTAACAACCTTTACTGCTCCTAAGGCTGTAGAGCTTGTCTCCTCTGCCACACCTCTGGTGTCACTCTCTGCAGGAAAAATGGAAGAGCTTCCTTCCCTTATGTCTATGCTCCTGGGTCTCCACGGTGGTTCTGTCGGTGAGACATGTATCATAGCCTTGATTCTCGGCTGGATCTACCTCAGCGTCAGGAAGGTTATCAAGTGGTATGTGCCTTTTGCATATATCCTTACTGTATTCGTCCTCTTCCTGGTAGCTACCATGTCTCCAGTGGTTGCACTGTATGAAATCCTCTCCGGTGGACTTTTCCTTGGTGCAATCTTCATGGCTACCGACTATGCAACAACTCCAATCCATGTAAAGGGAAAGGTAGTGTTCTGCATACTCTGCGGTATCATCACCTTCATTATCCGCCACTTCTGCGGATATCCTGAAGGCGTATCCTTCTCCATCCTGATCTGTAACCTCCTCGTGCCATATATCGAGGACGCTACAAGAAATATTCCTCTTGGAGGTCCGGCAAATGGCAAATAAAACACTTAAGAATCTGGTTGTACCAGTAATTGTTGTTATCCTGGCATTTGTTATCCTGGCGCTAGTAAATACCCAGACTTATCCAGTCATTGTACAGGCTAGGATGCAGGGAGAGGTTGGACCGGCACTGGACGCTATGCCCAATGCAAAGGGCTTTGAAGAGCTGAAGCTGGATAACCTTCCATCCACAGTCCAGACTGTCTATCGTGAGACCAGCGGTCAGGGCTATGTGGTCAAGGTCAGCACCACAGAAGGCTTCACAAAGGAAGCAATCGTCTTCTATGTGGCCATCGACGGCAAGAACGAGATCCAGAAGATCAATGTAACCAGCTATCCTGAAACAAGGGAAGTGGGTGATGGATATGTGGACACATATATCGGAGAGAACAGCACCTTGGCTGGAGTTGAGCTTGTGGCTGGCGTCACATACTCATCCTCTGCAATCAAGAATGGTGTTGCAGCCGCCTTCTCTGCTCTTGTAGACAACAATCTGATGAAAGCTGCAGCAAAGGAGCCGGACCAGCTCTATAGAGAGCTTCTCCCTGTAGTCTTCAACACTTCCTTCGATTCCATGGGAAGGGCAATGGGTGACGAATTCACCTCTTCTGTCTCCGGAGTCAAGAGCGCCATCGTATCTGTAAGCGGAACTGAAGCTGCCTACTGGTACAGTAATGGTGATGACAACTATGCTGTCATAACCAATGGTTCAGAGTCCAAGGTCTACACTCTTGAAGGTGAGGACGCATATTCCTCCTTCAGCGAGAGCGTAAGAAAGGAAATTGAAGCTGAAGCCGGTGACCATGTAAAGAGTCTTGTGGAAGTTGAACTTGCTTCCAAGCCAGACACAGTTATGGGCGTATGGAGAGATATGAAGACCAAGGGTTATGTGGTTGAAGTATCCACTACTAAGGGTTACACAAAGCTTCCTATCGAAATGCTCATCACCATCGACAGCGAGAACAAGGTCCAGGAAGTTAAGGTCACTGATTACCCTGAGACAAGGGAAGTGGGAGAAAAGTTCGTATCATCCTTCAATGGTCAGGACAGCACTCTCAGCGGCGTAGAGCTTGTGTCTTCTGTCACATACTCCTCTTCTGCAATGAAGAACGCTGTAGCTGACGCCTTCTCAGCCCTTGCAGACAATGGTCTGATCGTAGCAGCCAAAAAGGAGCCTAAGCAGCTCTTTGAGGAGCTTCTGCCATCTGTATTCGATACAGCATACAACCCAGCCGGCATGCTGGTTGCTGACGAGTTCACTTCTTCCATCTCTGGAACAGTAAGAGCTCTCAAGGCAAAGAACAACGGCGCTGTAGCATACTGGTACAGTGAAGGTGAGGAAAATAACTGGATTGTTGTATCCAACGGAGAAGTGACCAAGGTATATGACCTAGATGGAAAAGATGTGACAGCTTCCTTCAGCGAAGACCTGAAGGCTCAGTATGCTCAAGAAGCAAAGGCCAACGTTACAGATACCACATCTAGCGACATAAAGAGATTCAAGAAATATGTAGCAGGAAGCACTGTTACAGCAATTCCTGTACCTCTCTTCAACGGTGCTACCACAGCCTTCGAATGTGTAACTGAGAATGGAACCTACTATGGCTTCGGAGTAAGGCCTTATGCCTTTGAGAATACTCCTCTCACAATGTATATCAGCATTGATGACAAGGGAGCAATCTACACCTTCAACAGCTCTTCACTCTATGTTGATCCTGAGTACTTCACACACTCTGAGCCTGAAGGATACACCACCAACATTGTTGGAGTAACCTCAGACTGGACAGGAGATGAAGCTCTCATTACTGGAGCAACCTTGACAAGTGATGCTGTAAAGGATGCCATCAACGATGTATTTGCATGCTTTGAAGCAATCAAAGGAGGCAACTGATGGAAGATAAATATAGAAAAATATTGGCTGAGGTGGTCTTCTTCGGTATCACTCCAGCTCTGGCAGCCACTATCAATAGCGCTGCTTCCCTCTCAATGGCTGTAGGAATCATCTTCATCATGGTTCTCTCCACCATTGTAATGAGACTAATGAGAAAGCTTGTTACAGAAGAGAACAAGGTATTCGTCACCCTTGTGGTCACAGCCCTCTTTGCATCCATCTTCCAGATGGTGACAGAGGCATACGCTATGGAAGCCTATAAGGAAATCGGCATCTACATCGCCCTCTGCTCCATCAACATGATGGTGTTTGGAGCTGCCTATGGTGGGGCAGGATACGAAGAGAAGAACATTGTGGGAAGAGTAGTACTCTTTTCCATAGTCTTCGGTATCGTAGTATTTGCTGTAGGTTCCCTAAGAGAGATCCTGGGTGCAGGAACATGGGGAAGACTTGTACTGTTCTCCTCTAAGGCCCAGATCTTCCAGAAGGCTCCAGGAGCCTACATGACAGGTGCTGTGGCTACAGCCGTTGTTGCCTTCATCGTGAAGAAGAGCACAAAGAAAAAGGAGGCCAAGTGATGAACATCTCAGAAATCTTTTCTCTGCTTCTTGCCTGTATTTTCGTAAATAACTATGTGCTTCAGCACTACCTTGGATTCGATTCCATCTATCTTGACAGGAAGAACAGCTTGAAGAACCATGGCAGAATCAGCCTTCTTCTTACTATTGTACTGCTTGTTGCGACAACCATCGCTTCTCCTCTGGAAGCATTTGTGATCGGAGGAAAGGCAGAGTGGGCCAGGACTCTCACCTATGTGCTGGTGGTGGCTTTCTCAGTATTTGCAGTAAGCTTTGTAGTAAAGAAGTTTTTCCCTTCATTCCTTAACTGTGAGAAGGTGAATGTGGCTCTGAACTCCATTGTTCTCGGTACTCTTCTTCTTTCTTCTTCCAATGGTCTTGGATGGGGAGCCTCATATGTTGCCGTCATCGGAACAGGACTCGGCTACTTCCTGGTCTCAATGGTCATCAGCGGAATCGGAAGAAGAATCGATGAGAAGGCAATTCCTGAGAGCTTCAGGGGAGTTCCAATCTTCCTTGCAACTCTTGCTATAATGTCTCTTGCTGTCTATGCTTTCGCATGATGGAAAAGAAGAGAATCATTGACCTTGTGGTCATACTGTTCTTTCTCTTGCTCTCCCTTTCCCTTTTCCTTCTTCTTGGAGGAAAGGAAGAGGGAGCAATTGTAAGAATAAGGGTGGATGGTAAGGATGAAGGAACCTATTCCCTGTCCCAGGATGGTATCTACTCCCTTAATGGAGGCACCAATATCCTGGTTATCAAGGATGGCAAGGCCTATCTGGAGGATGCAGACTGCCCTGATAAGCTTTGCGTCAGACAGGGCAGAATCCATAGAAGCGGAGAGACCATCACATGCCTGCCAAATAAGCTTACTGTTACTGTTGAGGAAGAAGAAGGAGAAGTGGACCTGGTCCTATAGTCTATGGAAACTAGAAAAATTGCCAGAATGGGTCTTTTGACTGCTCTGGCCTTGATACTCAGCTATGTTGAAAGCCTGATTCCAGCCTTTGTGGCTGTTCCTGGGGTAAAGATGGGGCTGGCAAATATTGTGGTGGTCTTCGCCCTATATACTTTGGGGCCAGGAGAAGCAGCCATAGTATCCATAATAAGGGTTCTTCTCTCTTCCCTTCTTTTCGGATCCATATTGTCTCTTTCATATTCCGCTGCAGGTGCTGTCATTTCTCTTCTCTCAATGATTATTCTGATGAAGACGAAGATCTTTGGCGTCACCAGCGTCAGTGTCACAGGTGGTGTTTTCCATAATCTTGGTCAGATACTGGTGGCATGTCTTGTACTTGAGACCGATGTCCTACTATACTACCTACCGGTTCTGATACTTAGCGGAACAATTACAGGTGCCGTAATAGGAATTGCGTCATCCATAGTAATCAAAAGACTGCAGAAATCCATTTAGGGGGAATATATGGCAGAGGATAAAATTCCAATGAATGAAAAGGATAACAAGAACTTCTCGCCGAAGTTCTTTGAGACTGAGACCAAGGTGGGTACCTTCCAGAAGGCTATACACTGGATAACCTCCTTTCTTGAAATGGCTCTTACCATTCTTCTTGTGGTGGGAATCCTTCTTACCTTCGTCCATGTTCCGTCTCTCTTGGGTGATATACTTTCAGTGAGCCCTTCAGGTCTCATTGATCTTGTGAACTACGTTGCAATCATAATCATTGCAATTGAGCTTATACATGTCCTGAACTCCCAGAACCTGGAGTCAGTGATTGAAATCTTGATGCTGGCATTCACCAGGGAGCTGGTTATCAGGGAATGGAGCATGTGGCAGCTACTAGTGGGAGTGGGATGCATTGCAGGGCTATTCGCCATTAAGAAGTGGCTTTTAAGTAAGGAGCATTGATGTCACAAATAAAGCTTGAAGATGTGTACTTTTCCTATAGAGAGACTCCAGAAGGAGTTCTGTCCGGCCTGAATCTAGAGATAAGGGCCGGCTCTTTCGTTACAGTCATCGGCTCAAACGGAAGTGGAAAAAGCACTCTTCTTAAGCTTTTGAATGGACTGATTCTCCCAGACAGGGGAGAAGTGAAGATAGATGGCCTTTCAACAAAGGATAGGAAGAACCTTAGGGCCATCAGGGAAAAAGTATCACTTCTGTTCCAGAATCCAGATAACCAGATCGTCGGCGACACCTTGGAGTTGGATACAGCCTTCGGTCCCGAGAATCTAGGGCTGGAAAGCGAAGAGATCGGAAGAAGGGTTGAGAAGGCACTGGATAGGGTGGGGCTTCTTGATAAGCGTCATCTTTCTCCCCAAGCCTTAAGCGGAGGAGAGAAGGCAAGGTTGGGCATTGCTGGAGTTCTGGCTCTGGAAAGCTCTGTCATGGCCCTTGATGAAGCCACAGCCATGCTGGACGGAGATGGAAGGGAAAGGGTTCTTGAAATACTCTTGAAGGAGTGCAGGGAGAACGGCCGGACCATTATCCTTGTGACACACCATAGCGCAGAGACTCTCCTTTCAGATAGAGTAATCGTGCTTGATAAGGGAAGGATAATCCTGGACGGAACGCCAAAGGAAGTGTATAGGGAAGCGAAATTACTGAAGGAAAAGGGAATTCCAATTCCTCCTTACGCAGAGCTTTCCCTATTGCTGGATAAAGGTGAAATCGCCCTTACTGGTGATGAGCTCTGGCATATGGTTGGAGGGAAAAATGGCTAAAAGCATTACCCTAGGGCGATACTATCCGGGAGAAAGCCCAATCCATAGGCTGGACCCGAGGACCAAGCTCTTTTTTCTTCTGATATTCATCATAAGCCTATTCCTTTTCTCCTCCTGGACAGGATTTGCCTTTTCAGTTCTGGCCCTTGCTATAGTGATTGCTTCCTCCAGAGTTCCATTGTCTTATATGGTCAGAGGCCTCAGGAGCGTAGTGTTCATAATATTGTTTGCTGCTGTCCTGAATGCTGTCTTAGGTAAGGGTGGATGGACTAAGACTCTCTTCACCACTTACCGCATGATAGCAATAATCATGTCTTCCAATGTGCTGACTCTTACCACTAGGCCCCGTGAAATCAGTGACGCCTTGGAGAAGTCGCTGTCATTTCTTTCTGTAATCGGCTTTCCTGTCCACGAGATGGCAACCATAATCTCACTTGCCTTCACCTTCATTCCCATTCTCTCGGAGGAAGCTGGTAGAATTATGGATGCCCAGAAAAGCAGGGGGGCAAGAATCGGGGAAGGAAAGCTGAAGGATAAGATCAAGTCCATAATGCCCATAGTGATTCCTCTTTTCGTTTCCGCCTTCCGTAGAGCTGACGAGCTTTCCTATGCCATGGATTCAAGACTCTATGGCCTGGGAGAGAGAAGCGTATGGAAGAAGATGAGATATAGGAAAAGTGATTATTTAGTATATTTAGGCTCATTGCTTCTACTTGGGCTTTCTGTTGTTTTGAGGTACCTGCCATGTCCATAAGAGTAGAGAATGTAAGCTTTGAGTATACTTCAATCAATGGAAAGGTCCTGGCTTTGGATAATGTGTCCTTCACAGTGCCGACTTCTTCCTTCTATGTAATCACAGGGGAAAGCGGAAGCGGAAAATCTACGCTTCTGAGGCTTCTTAATGGCCTCAGGACACCAAGTGAAGGAAAGATATATCTGGATGGAAAGGATATCAATTCCCCTTCCTTTCCCCGCGCCTCCCTTCCCTTCAGGGTGGGACTGGTATTCCAGTATCCTGAGTCCCAGCTCTTTGCGGAAACAGTGATTGAGGATGTGGCCTTCGGTCCAATGAATAAGGGAATAGGAAAAAAGGAGGCCTTGGAGGCATCAAAGAAAGCTCTCCTATCTGTGGGAATAGGAGAAGAGAAGTGGAACTCGTCTCCCTTCTCCCTTTCTGGAGGAGAGAAGCGGAGAGTGGCCTTGGCAGGAGTCATGGCCATGGATCCGGAAGTGCTGGTGCTGGACGAAATCGCTGCAGGCCTTGACGGCTGGAGCCACCAGGAAGTTTTCCTTCTTCTGGAGAAAGAGAGGAAGAAGGGAAAGACCATAATACTTGTATCCCATAGTGCTGACGATACAGCTGAATACGGAGAGAGGGTGTTGGTGCTGTCTAAAGGAAAAGTTGTGGAGGAAGGGGAGACCAGAAAGGTTTTCATGAATCCCCGTGTTCCAAAGTGCCAGGCGGAAAGAATTGCTGAAGAACTGAGAGGGAGAGGAATGGATCTTCCTTTTCCTATCCTGACACTTCAGGAACTATCTCAGGAGATTGAAAGAAACCGTGGCTGAAGAGTTTTGGGAAAACATAAAAAATGAGAAGCGCAGCGTGGTCATACTCGGCACAGGTGACGCAGGAGAGAAGCTTTTCAGACTTCTGAAGAAAAATAATGTAAGGACCAGTGCCTTTGCTTCCTCCGATGAGTTTCTAAGAAATAGAAGCTTTCTAGGGTATAAAGTGCTCTCTCTCAAAAGGGTGAAGGAAATCTTTGGAGATGACACTGTTCTTCTTATGGGCTTCGGTTCCCATAAGGCGGAGATCATCTCCCGCGTCGTGGATCTCTCAAGGGAATTCGATCTCTATATGCCAGACCTGATGACAGATAGGGAAGGAAATCCTACAACGCTCTCTTTACTGAAAAGGGATGAAGAGAAGTATAGATGGGCCTATAGCCTTCTGGAGGACGAAAGAAGCAGGGAAGTATTCAGAAAATCCCTTGAGTATAGAGTAAGCGGAAGAATAGAGCCCCTACTTGATATAAACTCTTCTCCTGAGGAGGCCTGGGACCTTCTGGGAGGAGGAGAAGGGGAAATTCTTGTGGATGGAGGAGCCTACGATGGAGACACTATCTCCATATTCATGTCTAAATACAGCTCCTGGAAGGAAATCTATGGTATTGAGCCTTCAATAAGGGCCTACCGTAAACTGGAAGAGAAGTATGGAGGAAGGGATAATATTCACCTTTATAATGGAGCTCTTTCCAATGAGGTAGGGGAGACAGGCTTCGCCATGGGCCACGGAAGGGGAAACCATATTGGAGAAGGAAGGATTGTTCCTCTCTATACAGTGGATTCAATCCTTGATGGAAAAGAAGCTACTATACTGAAGTACGACATTGAAGGAGCGGAAAGGGAAGGAATAATCGGGGCACGAAAGACTATAGAACAATATAAGCCTAGGATCATTCTCAGCGCATACCATAGATTTGACGACTTCCATTCCCTTCTTTCCCTAATATGGTCCATCCGTTCTGACTACAAGGTATACATGAGAAAAAGCATGTCCCTTCCTCTCTGGGATGTGGAATACATCTTGGTCTAAATAACCGGAATAGGTGGTGGAAAGAGATCTATATTCCATTCATTTGAAAAACTATTGCAGACAGAATGCAAGGGCACCCAATAAGAGTCTGAATTGATTGCAATATATGAAGATATTGATCGAGGCATGGTGTATGCATCAAACAACAAGTCAGTAAATATTTACTACTAAATCAGTTAAGTAAAGAAATAATAAAATATATTGGAATCTTGTTATTGTCTTGTTACAGTAATGGGTACAGAATATCCATAGAAAAAAACAGCAGTATGCAGGATATTTTTCTATCTTTGGGATAGGTGAATTCACTAAACTGTTTTACAGGGGAGGGAGGGATGCCTTTTAAAGCCATTAGTGTAGACGATGATCCAAAATGTCTATCTCTTTCCATTGACCTGATTGAATCCTCTGAATCAGTTGAAGAGGCTTTAGGCTTCACCAGTCCCAGTGAAGCATTTGAATATCTGAAGGTCCACTATGTTCCTGTGGTCTTTTTGGATATCAGAATGCCAGGAATGGATGGCATTACGCTGGCAGAAAAGATTCTCAGCATCCATCCAAAGACCAACATCATCTTCCTGACAACCTATTCCCACTACCTTCCTAAGGCCTTTTCCCTCCATGCTTCCGGTTACTGCATCAAGCCTTTGACCAAGGAAAAGCTGGATAATGAAATATCTAATCTCAGATATTCAATAGAAGAGGAGAACATTGGATTCTATGCCCATACTTTCGGCACATTCTCCTTCTATTATGACGGAAATCCTGTAGTGCTTTCCTCTCCATTGGATAAGGAAGTTCTGGCATATCTCTTGGACGCCAACGGTATTCCCAGGGACTTGGACCGTATTGCGAGAGATCTTGAAAAGGATAAGGATGATATAGGGAAAGCCATCAAATCCCTGGAGTCCACCTTTATTGATCTGGGAGAGGATGGAATACTCTTCAAGACCAAGAAAGGCTACTTTCTTGATGTGAGCATGATCTCTTCCGATGTGCAGGAAGCATTGAAAGATGTAGACAGGGCAAGAAAACTCTTCAAAGGTGAATATCTCTCTCCATACAAATGGGCCCATAAGAGAAGAGAGGAGCTCATTTCCATACTGTAGCTCTTTTACAGTTTCCTCCGAATGTGTATCATCTTTACCGATTTCTAGTTGGAGGCAAAAGGTATGTCAGAAAAGAGGCATGCTGTCCATAATGGCAGGATCATTGATGAAAAGGATGCTGTCCTTCCCATTACTCTCAGGGAAGTCCAGTCCAATTTCTCTGTCTATGAGGCCCTGAGGGTCATAGAAGGCCATGTGGTCCACCTTGGCGACCATGTAAGGAGACTGGAGGAAAGCGCTGCTGTAATTCACCTTCCTCTATCAAAGGTGGATTGGCAGAAGGAAATCGACGCCCTTATTGAAAAGGACCATATTGTTGATGCCACAATGAGAATCCTTGTGGTGGGTACAAAGGAGCCACTATGGTTCATAACCTGGTCAACCCTTCTCACTTATCCTGACTCCTACTACAGGGAAGGAGTGGATGTCACCACATATAAGGGAGAGAGATTTCTTCCCCAGTGCAAGACAGGAAATCTTCTTCTGAATTATCTCTCCCGGGAGGAGGCGTCCCGACAGGGAGCCTTCGAGGCGCTTCTAGTTGACGATGAGGGCCTCATCAGGGAAGGAAGCAGAAGCAATTTCTATATCATCAAAGGAAATGTATTGACTACAGCTCCAGACGATACTGTACTGGACGGTGTAACGAGAATCAGTGTGCTGAGAGCCGCCAGAGAGCTTGGATACTCCATTGAGTATAGAAGACCCGAGAAAAGTGAAATCTTTTCCGCCGATTCCTCTTTCATCTCCTCCACCAGCATGGGAGCCATGCCCATAAAGGCTGTGGACGGAGAAAGGTGCCCTATGGATAGAGACAAGGTTGCTGCAATTTGTGCTCTCGTGAGAAAGTGGGAAAGAGAGTAATGATAAAGGCCCAGGGACTTTCATTCAGATATACCCAGTATTCAGGAGAAGAGAGGCCGCTTCTCTTCTCCAACATATCTATTGAGGTGAATAAGGGAGAGAAGGTCCTGGTGCTGGGGGAGGGTGAAAGTGGAAAGACAACCCTCGCCCATATACTTTCATCCCTTATTCCCCAGTATGAGGACGGAGAACTGGAAGGAACAGTTTTACCCTCTGGTGACATGAAGGACAGGATGGACAAGTATTCCCTGGTTCCCCAGAATTCCTCAGCCTTCTTCATTTCTGGCTCTGTGGAGGACGAAATCGCCTTCCCTCTTGAAAGCCTTGGCATTGAAAGGGAAGAAATGAAAGCTCGGGTGGAGGAAGCACTGAAGACCTGGGGACTGGAGAGGCTGAGGGATGTTTCGCCTGATGAACTCAGTGGGGGAGAGAAGCGGCGGGTGATGATCGCTTCCGCCCTTGTGACAGCACCTGAATTTGTAATATATGATGAAGCCTTCGATGACCTGGATGAAGGATGGAGGAAAAAGCTCCTTTTTCACATCAAATCATCATCAGAAGGTTCCCTAGTCTTCTCTTCCCGTTACCTTTCCCTGTTCTCTGGTGTATTCACCACTATCTATAACCTGAAGGATGGAAGGCTTATCCCTTGGGACGGAAAACGAAGCGAGATTCCTTCTCCTTCCCCTTCATCAACAGTAAAGAAAGTGGAACTGAAGGTGGAGGGCTTGGAGTTTACACAACAGAGACGGTCCTCTTCCCTTCCTCCCTTCCGCCTTTCCGTTCCTTCCTTCACCATAAAGGGTGGTGAGACAGTGGCCCTTATGGGGCATAACGGAAGTGGAAAAAGCACTTTTTCCAGGATTCTCTGTGGCCTTGATAGACCGGAGAAGGGAAGTATAACAATAGACGGAGAGATAAGGCAGGGCAATATGCTTTCCAGAAGCGTTGGCTATATGTTCCAGAATCCAGACTACCAGATCTTCCTTCCCACAGTAAGGGATGAGCTTTCCTATTCCCTGTCCTTCCTTCCTCTGGAGAAGAAGGAGAAGGAGAGAAGGCTGGAGGAACTATCAGAAATCTTCTCTTTGAAGCTGGATTCTGTGGCCTCCCTTATGGGGTACGGAGAGAAAAAGAGACTTCAGGCTGCAATCTACGCTTCCCTGGACCGGGACTTCTACATCCTGGATGAACTGGATAGCGCCCTTTCCTATAGGGAATCGGTATATATACTGGATAAGCTTAGGGCAAAGGGAGCCGGAATATTGCTTATCACCCATGACAGTGTTTTCGCTTCCTCCCTGACCGATCGCCTCTATAGGGCGGAAGGAGGAGTGATAAGTGAAGACTAATTCCTACATCGCCCTTTCCACTCCCTACTATTCTTTCGATCCCAGGGCAAAGCTGCTGTTTACGCTTCTCATGGCCGCTGTGTGTTTTCTTCCGTCCCGTTGGGAGGCCCAGTGCCTTCTGACTTTGGCTCTGTTGATTCTATCCTTGTCTCAAATAGGAGTGAAGAATACTCTCCATAACTTATTGGTGATTCTTCCTATCATAATCATCATGACTCTCCTTCTTCCCTTGAACGGCAGGGGAGGCGAAGTGTATTTCTCTCTCTTTGGCTTTGATCTGGTCACAGAGAAGGCTGTAAGAGTATGGTGCCGGCTGATCAACAGGTTCACCTTCCTCTGCACCATCTGCTCCCTATTGATGGAGACCACCAAGACATCTGATCTGATCCTTGCCATGAGGTGGTATCGCCTGCCATATAGCGCAGCACTGGTGCTGTCCCTGGCCTTAAGGCTGATTCCAACCTTTGCAGGAAGCTTCAAGGAGATCAAGGACAGCCAGAGCCTTAGACTGCCTAATCCAGGGGAGGAGGAGAAGAAGAGGAGGGGATACAAAGGAGCTTTTCCAACCCTTATAAGTGTTATAGTGGTATCTGTAAAGAGCATAAGCACCACATCTGAGGCCCTGGAGCTTAGAGGCTACGGAAGGGAGGGGCGAACCTCTTACAGGAAGCTGGAAAATGTCAGAAAAGTGTTCCCACATTTCATTTTATCTGTTATTGTACCGGGAGTAATTGCTTTTATGGCAGTTCTTTGGAGGTAAAAGAATGGCAAAGGAAATGAAGAGTCCTGTAAAGGTTGCGACTCTCGCCGTGTCTATCGCTCTTGTTACAGTCTTCACATCAGTGGTGAAGATTCCCACACCTACAGGTGGTTATCTTAACTGTAGTGACATTGCAATATGTTTCATTGCTTATACCATGGGTCCTGTAACAGCCTTTGTTGCCGGAGGCGTTGGAGCCGCCCTGGCAGATATCATCGGAGGATGGTTTGCATATGCACCAATTACCTTCGTCTGTCATGGACTTGAAGGCCTATTAATGGCTCTCATCATCTCCAGCTTTGAGAAGAAGGAAGACTCTCCTGTCTCAATATGGATCGGTAGAGTACTTGCAGCCATTGTCTGCATGATATGTGTTGCCGGTGGCTACTACCTCTTGGAAGGAATCTTCATGCAGGGCTTTGCCGCTGCCATTACTGAGGTTCCTGGAAACCTTGCCCAGAGTGGTGTTGGAGTTGTGGTAGGATTCCTGATCAGTGAGGCTGTAAGGAAGGCTTATCCACCTGTAAAGAAGATGTCCTGGTAAGACAGGTTTCTCATATGACATATCTTCGTTGCACCTTTCTTTAAATATGGAAAGTCAGGGATGGAGTTTATCTTATTCCTCTTTAGTAGCGATTACCTGAAGATAGTAAAGCATTCTGATATGACGGCACGGAAAATCCCGTGCCGTTATACTTGATAATTAAACACTATCTCGTCTTTGAGTCAGATAAAACCTTTTGCAATGCAAAAATAAAAGCTCTCCATAATGGAGGTGCGACCACCAGTTGCACCCTGATCATGATGGAAAACCTATGAGTAAGGATAGTCTAGCTTATACCAAAGAAATTGTTAATAAAACATGTTCATTTTCTCATTTTTTCGCGTTATTGAAGAAAGGAGAAAATA
>JAEDOD010000136.1 GCA_016302165.1 Sphaerochaetaceae bacterium | reverse complement strand
ATTTCCCAGGAGCGCAGGGAGGAGATAGATAGTCGTATCAGCGAGACCAGGAAGAATCTCAGCCTTTTCGGCAGATTGAAGTCCTCAGAAATCTCAACAATGCTAGGTATCACCTTCACAGGTCTTGACCAGTACCACCTTAAGAATTCCATGGTTACAGGCCTTAAGGGCAGGGCCCTTGTGGGGAATATGGAGTTTGGTGGAGTATTTGGCTTTAGCTTCGATACCCAGAATCTTTCCTCTACATCTAGCTCTACGACGCTGGGAGGTGAAGCTCTCTTCTATCCTTTTGCCAACGCAAGAATCAAGCTGGAGGCTTATGCAGATTTCTTTAGGGACGGGGCTGGGTTTGTGCCTCAAGTCTTTATCAGGGAAGCCTTGGATGTTTTCCTTCTTTCTAACGATAAGCTTTCTCTTTCCCTTCACGAGAGCATCGAATACTATAACGACTATGCAGAAAGGTTGGGAAAGGGCCTTACAGCTTCAGCTTCCCTTCTTGGAGTAGGGCATTTTGGCAGCACTGACCTTACAGGATCCTTCGGCTACCTTCTTGCAGCAGATACCATCGATTTCCAGAACCCCAGGAACTATCTGGAAGCTGGAATCAAAGTTGATACAACAACAATCAGCTCATTCCTTCTTACCGGAGGCCTTAATTTCAGGATCAACATAGATGAAAAGGGCAGGGTGCCGCTATTCATCAGTGATGGATATGTTGGAAGAAGCACAGGCTATGGCGCAACTTGCCTGGAGACGGATTATTCCCTCTTTAACCTTGTGGCCTCTGTGGATATGCTCTATTCCTTCTCTTCCGACCCTACCTTCGGGGAGTTCCTGATTTTCGAGAGCCCTATGGCAGGTATCTTCTCTTCAGCTCTATTCTCCAAGGAAAGGATTGGAGTCATAGTGGGAGGAGAAATAAAGACCACCTGTTCCCTTATCGGCCTAGTGAAGCTTCCTCTTACCTTTAGAATCGGTTATGAGTTTGCTAAAGAGAACAAAGGTGGCCTTGCTGCTTCCATTACCTTCTCGTCAGCGTTCTAGTCCTGGTGCCTTTTCAGCCACTCTTCATCATCATCGTTGAGTGATGTGTCTATGTCTTGGCTGTCCTCATCTTGGATTTCTGTGGCCATTGGTCCTACAGATTCTTCGACGAAGGATGGGAGGGCTGGTGTCTCTGGTTTCTCCAGACCCTTTCTTGGCTGAGGCATCTGGCCCTTGATGAAGGTTTCTGGAGCTTTGTCGACAATTTCCAGCATTCCCCATCTGGTGTTCTCGTCAATGATGAGATCTATGATTTCTTCAATCTCTTTCTGGGTATAGACGGAAATATTGGAATCCACAGTGTTGGTGCTGATTGCTCTAAGGTTTTTGACAGCTCCCTCCCAGTCTCCATAGTGGAGGAGGACCATGGCCTGGTGGATATAAGGGTCCTTGTATCCAGGGACAGTCTTGTCGAAGATGGACTTCAGATGCTCTCCTGCCTTCTTCCAGTCTCCCGCCATCATATAGAAGGAAGCTTCCAGATCCAAAGTTGCTGGAGTTGCCAGAGACAGGTCATTGCATTCCTTAGTGTATTTCCTGTATTCCTTCAGGTCACCCTTCTCCATATAGTAGGTACAGAGATTCACGTAGAGATTCTTATCCTTCTTGCCCTTTTCCCTTGCTTCAAGGCAAAGCTCAATGGCCTTGTCCAGATCCTTTTTCACCCAGTAGTACATGGATAGGGATATCTTGGCCTCTTCCTTCATCTTGCTTCCTTTTGTCAGGGCTTCAAGAATCTCCTTTCCCTTTTCCATATCTCCATACTGTATCATCAGGGTTCCGGCAGATAGCTGGCCGTTTTCGTTGACTCCCCATTTTACAGCCTTCTCCAGGTAAGGAATGGCCTTTTCGTAGTTTTCCTTGCTTCTTTTCTGCAGAAGCTTTGCAGCCTTGCTGTAGTAGAAGGTGCCGATGCTGTTCCAGATTACCAGTACCAGGGCAACTGAAAAGAAGACGATGGATACTGTTGACGGAATATTCTTCTGCATCAGCAGAAGCATTCCAATGAATAGACATGCAATAAGTGCTGTCTGTCTGAATTTCCTTAGCTTTTCCTTTTTATCCACGTTCCATTACTCCCATAGGGATAATGATAATGTGAGAGGAAGAGGTAGACAACTCTCATTATCTCATCTCTTTGTTCCCGTCATCAGTTGGAGTTTTCCCTTTCCATGGTTATACTTCTATTTGATGAACGGAGAAAGGACAATTCTGGTCCATGTCTGCTGTGGCCCCTGTGCCACTTCCAGCATTGAAAGATTATTGGAGGAAGGATGGAGTCCCATCCTCTTTTTCTCTGACTCCAATATCTGGCCTGAAGAGGAATTTGAGAAAAGATATGAAAACCTTCTAATTGTAGCAAAGCGCTACTCCCTTCCTGTGGTGAAGGACCACTATGAACATAATGAGTGGCTGGAATGGGTGAAGGGGCTGGAAAATGAAAAGGAGCATGGAAAGCGATGCTCCCGATGCTTCCGCTTCAATCTTCTCAGGACAGAGAAAAAGGCGAAGGAAATGGGAATCCGCCATTTCTGTACCACCCTTACTGTCTCCAGGTTCAAGAAGAGTGCTGTCATATTCCATGAAGGAGAGGACCTTGAAGGTTTTGAGGCCATAGATTTCAAGAAGAAGGATGGTTTTGCCCGCTCCTGTGCCATATCCAAGGAAATGGGCCTCTACAGACAGACCTGGTGCGGCTGTGAGTTCTCAAAAAGGGAGAGTGAAGAGTGATAAAGAAGCTGTATAAAATCTTCACTTCAAGAATGTTCTGGATGCTTCTGGTCTTCGGTCTGCAGATCGGTGCCCTGGCGGCTCTGGTGCTGTGGTCTGCCTTCAG
>JAEDOD010000033.1 GCA_016302165.1 Sphaerochaetaceae bacterium | reverse complement strand
ATAAAACTTGATATACATATCAATAGCTTCATACAGTTCCTTCCTTGTAGCGAATCTCCTTCCATAGTACATTTCCCTTTTCATGTGTCCAAAGAATGTCTTCCTGTTGGTGTGTATCTTCTCAGTGAAGACCATGAAGAAGATTGCGTCCTCCTCCATGAAGCAGCATTGGAATGGAAGCTATGGGGAGTCGTCAACCTATGGCTATCAAAAACATACACATTGTACAACGTCACCCTATGATTACTAAACTATATTTATAGACAAATAAAATCTTTTGATATAAAGAAAATAGTATTTTAGTAAACATTCTCTTCTCCAATGCTATATTTAGTACATAGGAGAAAATAGATATGAAACTCAATGGTAAAGTTGCAATAATTACCGGCGGAAGCCGTGGCATAGGCTTTGCTACAGCAAAGAGATTTCTTGAAGAGGGAGCCGCTGTCGTGATTACAGCCAGCAGCGAGGCATCAGCTGCCAAGGGGGCAGAGAAGCTTAGAGACCTTTTCCCTGAGGGAAGAATTGGAGGAATAGCTCCGGACCTCTCTTCCCTGTCTTCATTACAGGAAGCCTTCAATAAGGTCAAGGAAGAATATGGAAAGATCGATATTCTTGTGAATAACGCTGGGGCCAGCGACAGCACTCCATTCCTTTCCTACACAGAAGAACTGTTTGATAAGCTTATGAATCTGAATGTAAAGGGTGTTTTCAACGCATCCAGGGCTGTTGCAGACATTATGGTGGAGCAGGGCAGTGGAGTAATCCTTTCCACATCCTCAATGGTCAGCATTTCCGGCCAGCCCTCAGGAATTGCATATCCCACATCGAAGTTTGCTGTAAATGGCTTTACAATCTCTCTTGCCAGAGAGCTTGGACCAAAGGGAATCAGAGTCAACGCAGTTGCTCCTGGCATCACAGAGACAGATATGATGAAGTCTGTTCCAAAGAATCTTATCGATCCTCTTATCGCCAAAGTTCCTCTCAGAAGACTTGGTCAGCCTGAGGATATTGCAAATGCCTTCCTCTTCCTGGCTTCTGATGATGCTTCCTACATTTCGGGAGTCATCCTAAGCGTAGACGGAATGTCTAGGACATAAGGAATGTGGGGCTCGGTGAGCCCCTTTCCTTTGGGCAGAGCGGTCTTTTCCCTTTCTTCTCCAGGAGTGGAAAAAGAGGAAAGGATGGATTACCATTCTCTCTGGAGAAAGAATTGAAAGTAAGGATAAAAGCTGTCAGAAAGACCTATCACAGGGACCTGGCCATAAAGTATCAGAAGAATCTTGACCTTGCCTGTGAAGTGAAGGAGGGAGAGGAGTGGATAAGCCTGGATGGCGAGATGCCTGAAGGTTTCTGCCCCAGCGCATGGAGTAATCTATCTCCCTTCGTCTTTTCTCTTGCCCATGGAGCGGAAAGACTATACGGCGACTGGATGAAGAATCCCCGCTCTGCCCTGGTCAGCTGCAACGATGGCTTTAGGCCTGTAAGCTTTCTCCTTGAAGTGGTGGAAAGGGAGGAAGATGATGAAGAGAAATAAGATGCTGAGTTCGTCAGCCATGACGATTCTTGCTGTAGTGTTCACCATTCTGGTGAAGACAGTTGATGTGGGCTATGTGGCAAATACAGGAAGCGCTGTAGGCTTCTATTCTGTAAATATGCCCTTCATTGAGAAGTTTTCATTTAATGCCACTCTTTTCAGCCTTACTCAAGTCCTTGGCTTGGTGGCACTTCTTCCTGTCATTTTCTTCGCTTTTCTTGGGCTCTATGAGCTGAGTACAAGGAAAAGCCTGAAAAAGGTGGATCCTGACCTTTATGCCATGGCGCTGCTGTATGTGCTGATGGCAGCTGTCTATATCTTCTTTGATAAGGTGTATGTGGTGAATCTGAGGCCTATCATTATGGAAGGTGAGAGTGTTGCCGCATCCAGCTTTCCTTCCACCCATACTCTTCTCTCCATCACTATACTGGGCTCCGCAATCATGGAGTGTGGAAGGATAAAGAGTAAAGGAGGAAGAGTGACACTCTCTCTTCTCCTTGCCCTTCTTCTCCTGGCTGTAGTGGCAGGAAGGCTCTTTTCTGGAGTCCATTGGCCTACAGATATCATTGGTGGAGTCTTATGGGGAGAAGTTCTCCTTCTCTGGTTCCAGTATTTCTCACTTCTCTTTTCAGAGAAGATTAAAGGATGATGAGGATCCGGCACTCTGCTGTGTCCAGATCCAACAGGGTAAGGTGGCCGTTTTCCTTTATATAGTCCTTCACTGTCCTGTAGATCAGGGGGCCGGAAGGAATGACAATGGGAAAAGAGTCATTCTTTTCAGCCATTTTTCTCCAGAGCGTCTCATATTTCAGAAGTCGCAGGGGAAGACGGATGGAGAAGCGGGGCCCCTTATTCTTTACTTCAATCAATATCCTCATTCGACTATTATGGAGACCTTATCGCCTTCTGCTGTGTCTACGCTGACGATTTCTCCAATTACTCCCTGCTCCACCAGGTCCATGATCATTTTCCAGTCAAACTGCTTCAGGTCCATCTTTCCAGAGATTTCAGGCATCTCCATGCCTTTCTCCATCATGGTCTTGATGAGAACCAGGGGTAGCTGCACATTGACCTTGTCTCCTTTGAGGGTGCTGACCTTTACCTTTAGCATCATTTTTGAGAAGTCTTTCTTCTCTTCAGGCCTTGTGACCAAGGTTACAGTGTTCTCTTCCTTTCCGAGAAGATAGTCGGTGGTGGTGCCCAGAATCTCTGACAGTCTCAAGAGAATTGATATGTCTGGCATATTGATATCATTCTCCCACTTTGAAACTGCCTGGCTTGATACGTTCACCATTTCGCTTATTGCATCCTGTGTCAGACCCCGTTCCTTTCTCAATCTCTGGAATCTTTCTCCGAAGGTCTCTTTCATCTCATTCTCTCCTTTCCTCCATTAATCTATACCGTAAATGGCGAAGAAATAAGGGTTTGAGAGTTGTCTGGGTATAGTTCTGGTTGTCTTTTTCTGCAACCTGGGGTTGAATAATCCTTTTTTCACAATTTGAGGGTTGGTACAGAAAGACGGTGGACAACCTCCACTCTCCATTGGATACTTTGAAAAAAGGAGAAAATTGCCATGAATCTGATTGTTGTGAAGGATTATGAAGCCATGAGCCGAAAGGCTGCAGACATCTTTTCCGCCCTTCTTACCTTGAAGAGAGACTGTGTACTGGGCCTGGCCACAGGCAGCACTCCCGTAGGAATGTACAAAGAGCTTCAGAGAAGGAACAGGAATGGAGAAATATCCTTCAAGGACGTAAAGACAGTGAACCTGGATGAGTATTATCCGATCTCTCCAGACAATGAGCAGTCCTATCGTCATTTCATGAATGAAAATCTTTTTAATCATGTAGATATCAACCTTTCCAATACTCATGTGCTCAACGGTCTGGCTGAGGATCCAGATAAGGAATGCGCTGAATATGACGCTCTCATAGATTCTCTTGGGGGAATAGACCTTCAGGTTCTGGGAATCGGACGAAATGGTCATATCGGCTTCAATGAGCCAGATGAATTCCTTGTTCCTGTAACCCATAAGACTAAGCTTACAGAGAGCACAATTGAAGCCAACAGCAGATTCTTTGCTTCTCTTGATGAAGTTCCAAGGTACTCCCTGACCATGGGAATGGGCTCCATCCTGAAGGCAAGGAAGATCATCATCCTTGTTTCCGGAAAGGAGAAGAAGGAGGCTGCAAGGAGAATGATGGAAGGTGTCCTGGACACCAGGTGTCCTGCATCCTTCCTGTCACTCCACCCGGATGTTACAGTGATTGCTACAGAAGACGCTGTGTGAAAGAGGCCCTTCGGGGCCTTATCCTTTTCTGACATTTTGTATTCTTTGTGAGGAATATGTTTTTTCCTTAATGGGAAATCTGTTTCATTTCTGTTTTTTCCCCTTGCCCCATTTTCAATTTCCTCTTTTGGTCTATAAGAGAGGGAAGAGGTGAATACATGAAGATTAAGGCAGCGTTTTGTATTCTGTCTGCACTTCTCATATTGGTAGTGGGCTGTGCGACAAAGAGTGAAGAAAACATTACAGAGAATAATGTTGAAGTCCCAACTGAAGTGGTTTCAGAGGCCTATCCTCCTTTCCCTATGGAAGGCTATGGAAGAGAAGCCATGGGAAAGGTATTTCCTGAAGGGGGGATGGCTTTTGGTGGCAGGATGGACGAAGCCATAGGAACTCTCAGGGAGGACGTGGAGTTCTCGTCAAATCTGGACTATGAGACAGCAGGTGCTTCCCTTCCTTTCTCTTTCCCGGAAGAGGAGTATCAGAACTATCCTATCCTTCTTTCCCCCAATGGCCTGGTTGGAACCACAAGGATGTTCACATATCTTACTGTGGAAGAAAAGGATGGGATGATCTACATCACAAATACTTCCAGCGAAAAATACAACGTGATTCTCAGCGGAGAGTGGAATGGTGGAATCACCATAGAAAGCAAAGATGCGGATATTATGGTAACCTTGGCTTCCTCCACCATTACAGCCACTACAACTCCTGCTCTGGTGCTTAAGGGTGGAAACACCACATACATCAAGCTGGAAGGCTCATCACTTCTTTCAGATACCATAGACAACGGAAAGAAGGGTGCTCTTACCAGTGACGGCAACCTTGTAATCTTCGGTGAGGGAGAAGTGGAGATAAGGGGAGAGAAGAAGCATGGCCTTAAGGTGGACGGAACCGTTGAAATAGATGGTGGTGACATCACCATCAATATTTCAGAGATGGCTGAAGGTAACGGCATCAGTGCTGACGACGCTTTCCTGATGAATGGAGGAAAACTTGTCATCAATGCCCTGGGCTCTGTCTATGGAGAAGAGAGCAAGGGCATCAAGGTCAACGGAATAGAAGGTGATGATCCTAAGGGCTGGATTGAGATCAACGGAGGAGTGATCCTTATTGAAAGCGTAGGTAAGGGCATTACAGCCGGCTTCGATGTGGATGAAGACAGCGAGACAGAAAGCGTGGATGATGACCCCACTCCAAATCTCACCATCAACGGAGGCTGGATCCGTATCCATACTACCGGTGAGCCCTATGAAGTAAGTGAAGACGAGAGCCTTTCTCCTGAAGGCATCGAAGCAAAGAACGAACTGAGGATCAACGGAGGAATCATTGAAATAAGCGCTACTGACGACGCAATAAATGCAGGATCCCTAATCGCCATAAACGGCGGCTATGTCTTCGCCCTTTCCCGTGGAGATGACGGGGCTGACAGCAATGGAGTCTTTACTGTCTCAGGTGGCACATCCATTTTCGTGGGAGCTGGAGGAATAGGCCTTGGCATAGACTCCGATGCAGACAGGAACTTCACTTATGAAGGCGGAAAAGTAATCGCCATAGGCGGAGGCAACAATGCTCCTGAAAACGCCTTGTCCTTCTCCTTTGATGTATCTTCCTCATCCTTTGCCCTTCTGGACGAAAATGGAAAGGCGGTAGTGGCCCTTTCTCTTCCTCTCCAGTCGGAAAACCGGAATGTAATGGTGCTCTCTGACTCTCTGGAGACAGGAAAGACATATTCTGTCCTGTCTGACGTGGAAGTAGAGGGAGACGAAAACTTCAATGGCCTATTTACGGGAAATGTGACCATCAGTGGAGGAAATACAGTTTATTCAGCCTTGACCCAGGCTGGAGCCTCAGGAAACCACTACTCTATGGGCGGAGGCATGGGCATGAAGAATGGCGGCGCCATGGAAATGGGCGGCAGAGGAGAATTCCCTGGTGCCATGGATATGCGGAATAAAGGTGAATTCCCACCTTCCGTGAGAGGAGAGTTCCCTCCAGTTGGAAACTGAGTGAAAAGGAAACCGTCGCCGGACCATCCGACGACGGCTCTTCCTTTTACAGAAGAAAAAACAAAAAGGGGGGCTCAATTAACTTCAAGGATATCCAACTTATCCTGAAGAGGGAAAACTGATATTTCGCTTCCTTCCAGGTTCTCTCTATGCATATCTACCTTGTTTATTCTTGGATTGTCGTAGGTATGATAGTAGTAGAAGCCTTTGGAAGCATTGATGCAGGCTGCATATACAGTAATCTCATACTCTCCATCTCCATAGATTACAGCTCCACGCTGCTGGTCTACAGAGCCCAGAATATGGAAGAACTGGGATACGTTGGAGCTTTCGTCCTTTCCTGAGACGCTGTTTGCCCTGACAAATGCAGCCTTGATGAATCTGGATACGCTGGACAGGTCCCCAGGAAGCCCAAGGCCTCCCAGGCCCTTGCAGTACACATCGTAGTCCATATCTATGCCGAAGGTAGGCTTCTGGTCTGAAGGGGAGAGCCTGGTGTAGTTGTTGAGAGAGAACATATGGAATGGGAACTCTGGATTGTTGGTCAGAACCTCAGCCTTATTGTCGTAGACATGGAGGCCGGTGGAGGTGGATTCCACCACGATTGACCTCTCCTTATCTGAAATCATCCAGTGAAGGGTGGCTGTGGGAACTCCTGGAGCAAATGGCTCCGAGAGAAGTACAGTGGAGGAAAGGAGAAGCTCTGCTTCATCTACGCTTCCTGCATGGGTCAGAAGCCAGGGAATGAACTCAAAGACAGCAACATTGTGTCTTCCTTCCTGGATGCTCTCAGAATACACGGCGTTTCCAGGGAAGTTGAGGCCTGCCACAGCCAATCCCGATTCGTTGGCTCCATCGTAGAAGAGAGGGTAGCCGTTCATCATCACTCCCATGCCGATTATGGCTTCATGCCTCTCAAGGGCTTTATGGTGTCTGAAGGAAAGAGGAAAGGCTCTTGGAACCACCAGCACCTTCTCTCCATGCTGGCCTCCCAGGTCAAGATTACGTCCAAAATAGAAATCACCATTTCTTAAAGTTGTTGCTGTACACATTTTCTTCTCCAAGGAAAATATAAGGCTGAGAAGGTCAAAAGGGAAAGTGAATTCAGACAAACAGCCTTCTTTGATATTTTTTCCTCTGTCTGACGTTTTTGTTTGTACTTGTGTTTTTCAGGTGGGATAATGGAGGGGATAATGGAGGAGAGATGGACGGGAATTGGTGGAAAAAGTCTGTGGTCTATCAGATCTATCCCAGAAGTTTCTGTGATTCCAATGGAGACGGAATCGGAGACCTGAGGGGAATAATCGGGAAGCTTGACTATATCGCCTCCCTGGGAGTGGATGTAATATGGCTGAGCCCAATATATCTTTCTCCCAATGAAGATAATGGTTATGACATCAGCTCATACACTGAGATAAACCCTGAGTATGGAACCATGGAGGATTTCGATGCCTTGGTTGCTGAGGCTTCAAGGCGAGGGCTGAAGATTGTCATGGACCTGGTGATCAACCACACATCCACAGAGCACCAGTGGTTCCGCCTTAGCCGTAAAGGAGTGGAGCCATATAAGGATTTCTACTACTGGTCAGACTCATGGCCAGGAACTCCCAACAACTGGACAGGATTCTTCGGAGGAGGAACCTGGTGCTACGACAGCGAGAGAAAGGCCAGCTATCTCCATCTTTTTGCTCCCCATCAGGCGGATCTCAACTACCATAATCCCTTACTATGGGAAAAGATCGAGGAGATCCTCCGGTTCTGGCTGGATAAGGGTGTAAAGGGATTCAGGTGCGATGTAATAAACATCCTGTATAAGGACTCCCTGGAGAATGGAAGGAAAAGGCTGATTCTTACAGGAAGCGAGCACTATCTGACCCTTCCAGGCACCCACGAAATCCTGAAGCGCCTCAATTCTGTAGTGAAGGAATATGATGGCTTTACTGTAGGTGAGACAGTGTTTGTGGATATAGAGGATGCCAGAAAGCTTACTCTTCCCGAAAGGAAGGAGCTGGATATGGTGTTCTCCTTCCGCCATATGGAGACGGACCAGATAATAGTGAAGTGGTTCAAGAAAAGGTTCTCCTGGAAAAAATTCATCTCCACTCTCTCCCTTTGGCAGAATGAGCTTCCCTGGAACTCTATCTATTTCGAGAACCATGACCAGCCTAGAAGCGTATCAAGATTCGGAAGCCTTGAGTATAGACAGCAGTCTGCCAAGCTTCTTGCCCTGCTTCTCCTGACACTGAAGGGAACTCCCTTCATCTATCAGGGTGAGGAGATAGGAATGACCAACTTCGACTTCCAGGGCATGGATGAAATAAGGGACGTGGAGTCGAAGAACATCTACTCCATCCTTTCATCCATTCCACTTCCTGAAGCCTTAAGGTGGAGGATCATCAAGGCTTCCTCCCGTGACAACGCCAGGACGCCTATGCAGTGGACAAAAGAAAAGGGAAGCGGTTTCTCTTCTTCTTCACCATGGCTGGGAATCAACCGTAACAGCGCTGAGATAAATGTGGAGGCTGAGAATGAGGATCCTTCTTCCGTCCTTATATTCTACAGGGCACTTCTTAAGCTACGGAAAAATTGCAGGGATCTCCTTGAAGGAGACTTCAGATTGGAAAACAATGGAAGAAGGCTTACTGTATACCGCCGTGGAGATGTGAAGGTAATGCTGAACCATAGCGGAAAGAGTATAAGGGTGGAAGAGAAGGGGAAAGTGGTTCTCTCCACATATCTGGAGCACGAAAATGGGGTTTTGAAGCCTTGGGAAGGAATATTAGTCAAGTAAGGAAGAAATATGGAAGACAAGAACAAAAAGAGGAACCTGTGGTTCTTTCCCCTTGGAACAGTGGGAAGGGACATGCTCTACCAGCTATTCACCAACTACATTCTGCTCTTTGTGCTGTTCACTCATCAGTTGACAGCAGCCCAGCTTATGGCAATCACCATAATCATGGTGGCAAGCAGGGTCTTTGATGCCTTGAACGATCCAATCATGGGTAACATCATAGAATGCACCAGAACACGTTGGGGAAAATATAAGCCATGGCTTTTGGTGGGAATCCTTACCACAAGCGTGGTGGTATATATGGCATTCAGCGTAAGGCTGGAGGGATGGGCCTTTGTAGTATTCTTCGCCCTTATGTATTTCCTCTATTCAATTACATATACCATGCACGATATCTCCTACTGGGGAATGATTCCTTCCCTTGGAAGCGATGGTGAAAGCAGGGACCAGTTCACTTCCCGTGCAACTCTTTTTGCAGGGGTGGGAAGTACAATTGCAGGAATTCTCATTCCTATGTTCACCACAGGAACCATGACCATAGGAGGAAGCGCCCAGAAGGCCTATAGCAGGGTTGCGCTTCTTTTCTGCATCCTGGCTCCACTTTTCCTTGCCTTCACCATATTCGGAGCCAAGGAGGACAGAAGCTATCTGAATGCTCCGGCTCCCAAGTCTGTCAGCTTCAGAAGGATAATCTCTGTCATATTCAAGAATGACCAGCTGGTGTGGGTCTCCATAATCTTCCTACTCCAGCAGATCGGATTGAACCTGATCCTTGGAGGTCTGGGCTCCACCTACATCTACTTCGCTTTCGGCTACGAAGGTGGCCTCTACTCCACCTTCAGCACCATCGGTGTGTTGGCTACAGCATTTCTGATGGTGTTCTATCCTGCAATCTCAAGGAAGATAAAGAGAAAGACACTCATGAAGTATATGCTCTACCTTTCCCTGTCTTTCTATGTGGTGATGATGGCTGCCGGAATCTTCATGGGCCGCTCAAACCTTAAGTTCTGGGTGGTGACCATAAGCTATATGTTCACCAACCTTGGCCAGTATGCCTACTATCTGGTGATGATGATCTCCATCATCAATACAGTTGAATACAATGAATATAAGAATGGAGAAAGGGATGAAGCCATCATCGCATCCCTCCGTCCTTTCCTTACCAAGCTTTCCTCGGCCCTGGTGGTTCTCCTGACTTCAGTGACCTACCTGATTTTCGGCGTCACCAACATCACCAATCAGATTTCAGCCCTTGAAAGGGATACAAGCCTTGCTCTCATCAGTGAGGCAGAGAAGCTTTCCTCCATCCATGAAGTGCTGTCTGGAGTGTCTGGAGTGCAGAGCGTAGGGCTGATGCTTGTAATGGGAATCGTACCGGCTCTTCTGATGGCTACGTCATATTACCTATATAGGAAGCACTATATTCTGGACGAAGACGAATACAGAAGAATCGTGGGAGAGCTGGAAAAGAGAAAAGGGGAGGCAAGATAATATGGACGAGAATATGATACTTTCGCTGTTTGCTCCGCCGAAACTGGATGGAATCAGAAGGCTTTTATGTATCCAGCCCCATAGTGATGACAACGAAATAGGCATGGGAGGAATAATTGCCTCCCTGGTGGAGAAGGGTGTCCAGGTAGACTACCTTACTGTAACGGACGGGGCACTGGGAGATAATGGTATTCCCTATGGAGAGGAAAGCCTATCTCTCGTGAGGAAAAGGGAAGCGGAGGCGGCAGGAAGATATCTTGGAGCCGAAAACTTCTTCTTCCTTTCCCATGGGGACGGAACACTCTCTTCAGTGCCGGAAATTGCAAGGGAGATAGCTGAAATCATCAGAAAAGGGCGCTATGACGCTATAGCTGCTCCCGATCCCTGGAACCGGTACGAAGCCCACTTTGACCATGTGGTCACTGGGCGCGCTGCTGCCCAGGCGGCAATTTCAGTTTCTCTCAGAAAGTATCCTGAAAACACGGAGACAGATCCAGTGGAGCTGAAGGCTGTGCTCTTCTACTTTACTTCCAGACCCAACACATTTGTGGATATCTCTCCCTATTTCCAGAAGAAGATGGAGGCTATAGCCCTCCACAGATCCCAGATTACAGGAGAAATGCTGGAGCTTTACGGCGGATACTTCATGTGGAGAGGAATGAAGATGAGCGGGGATGGGAGGATAATGGAAGGTGTGAAGGCTCTTCTTCCTCTCCATCTCCACTGTATCGGGGAAGCGGAAGACATATAGGTGGACAGTTTTCCTTCCTCTAAATATTATTGTGGGGAAGGATTGCTTATGGACGAAATAAATAAGGAAGTGGAGATTTTCGAGTGCCCCATCTGCTCCGGCCCAGGAATTCTGGAGGAGGAGAATGGATGGTGCTTCTATGTGATGTGCATGGACTGCGGCTGCCATACAGCTGAAGTCGCCTATGAAAGCAGGGAGGAAAGGATAGTAAGCGCCAGGAAGGCTGCAACCCTCTGGAATAGGGGAAAGGTTCTTTCCAGCTCTCCCGGAGAATGATTTTCCTTGCTCTGACGGGAGTAATATACTAGTATATCAGTGTATTCCAAAGGAAAAGGAGAGAGATTAGCCAATGAAGATGGGATGGCGCTGGTACGGGGAAGGAAACGACCCTGTGACTCTGGCAGATATCAGACAGATACCAGGAGTTACAAGTATAGTATGGGCTCTGCACCACAAGATGCCTGGAGAGATCTGGGAAAAGGAAGAGATCAAGGAAGTGGTGGACCAGATCCACGCCTATGGCTTTGACGCTGAGGTGGTGGAATCTGTAAACGTACATGATGACATCAAGATTGGACTACCTACCCGTGATGCTCTCATCGAGAACTACAGGACATGCATCAGAAATCTTGGAGAGTTTGGTGTCAAGGTAATCTGCTATAACTTCATGCCTGTCTTCGACTGGACTCGTACAGACCTTTTCCATCCTGTAGGGGATGGTTCCACAGCCCTTTTCTATGAAAAGGACAAGATCAAGGATGACTACAAGTCTATGGCTGAGTATATCCTTGCATTTACCGAGAAATACAATATGACCTTCCCAGGCTGGGAGCCTGAGAGAATGGCAAAGCTGGATGAGCTTTTCAAGGCCTATGCTCCAGTTACCAAGGATATGCTTTGGGATAACCTGAAGTATTTCCTTGAAGGAATTCTTCCTGCCTGTGAGGAGACAGGAATCAAGATGGCCATCCACATGGATGACCCACCATGGGACATTTTCGGTCTGCCCCGCCTTATGGTTGACGAAGCAGCCTGCAGCAAGCTCTTAAAGATGGTGGACTCCCCATATAACTGCCTTACACTCTGCACAGGAAGCCTTAATGCAAATCCCAACAACAACTGTGCTGAAATAGTAAGGAAGCATAGCCAGAGGATCGCTTTCGCCCACATCAGGAATATCCATCACTTCCCTAATGGAGACTTCTCTGAAGCCGCCCACAGGGACTGCTGCGGCGAGACAGGAATCATCGATATCCTTAGGGCCTACCATGACGCAGGCTGGGAAGGATATATCCGCCCTGACCATGGAAGGCAACTCTGGGAGGAAGGCCCGGGAGTATGCAGACCAGGCTATGGTAAATATGACAGGGCCCTGGGAATCCAGTATATGCTGGGAGTCTGGGATCTGTTGGATAAGCTGGACCAGGAAAAGAAATGATGAAGTCTGGACCTCCCGATGGGAGGCCTGACTTTTTTCCATGGAAAAGAAGTGTGAATAGAGAAGGATTCTCTGCTAGAATCTCACTGAGGAACTGTAAAAGTGAAGATAATCATATCTCCGGCAAAGAAGATGAGAAGGGAAGAATATGTGGCCCCTCTCCATAGGCCTATGTTTCTAAAGGAGGCGGGAGAGCTTCTCTCCTTTCTCCGCTCCCTCAGTGACAGCGAGATGGCGAAGGTATGGAAAGTGAAGGGCGCCCTTCTTTCCTCATCCCTTTCTTCCTTATCTATGCTTTCTCTGGAGGACATAGGCTCTCCAGCCATCTTTTCCTACGATGGAATCCAATACACTTATATGTCTCCATCCTCCTTTACAGACTCCATGCTGGAGTATGCTGAGAAGAATCTCAGGATAATCAGCGGTCTCTATGGCCTTCTTCGGCCTTTGGATGGGGTGGGAGCCTATAGGCTGGAGATGGAGAGTCCCATTTCAATTCCAGGCTATGGTGACCTTTACTCCTATTGGGGAGGAAAGATAGCTTCTTCCCTTATGGAGGACGATAGGCTATTGGTGAATCTGGCATCTGCAGAATACTCCAAGGCTGTCCTACCTTATCTTCCCTCCACTGTTACTGTGGTGACCCCTGTTTTCCTGGACTGGGAGAAGGGACGGTATGTGTCCAAGGGAGTGTATGCAAAGATGGAAAGGGGAGAGATGGTGCGCTTCCTTGCCGAAACTGGGGCTGAGACAGTTGAAGATATCATGAAATTCTCTTCCAGGGGATATGAGTTTTCCCGTTTCCTTTCTGATTCCAATACATTGTGCTTTGTGAGAAAAGATGAAGAAAAGGGCTGAAGAAATATACACTTCCTACAAAAAGTCTCTGTCTGAGGATTATTCCCTTTCCTCACTGGCTCCTTGCCTGGAGAAGACCAGCCGGTTTAAGGGTAGGAAGGAGGTGGGGGATAAGCTTCCATTGATGACCGAGATTGCATCAAAGAGTGAAGTGTGGGGCATGGTGCTGGCTGTTCCGGCCTTGGCTTCCCTTCTTTATCTTGTGCTGCCCTTGGATGCCATTTTTGACTTCATTCCCTTTCTGGGCCTCATTGATGACGCCTTTGTTCTATCTCTTGCTTTCAGCGAGATCAGAAAAACAATCGGCTCCTACTCTGAAGGTGACTTGGACCTGATATATTCCTCCCTTCCTCTTTCCCTACAGAGAGAGTTCTTATCACTGAAAGAGGAGACCAGGGTGGCCCCACTGGAAAGAAAGATTCCCAGAAAGCTAGCTTCTGTAGCCATCCGTTCTGCCTTCACTGTCATTGTGGTACGGAAGATTCTCCGTTCCCTCTTCTCCTTCTCACTTTTCCTTCTTTCCCTTTTCTTCTGTCTTCTCTCGAGAAGACTGGGAAAGGGAATGCTTATCCTTTCATCATTCTTTATGGTGCTCTCCTATTATTTCCTTCTCAGGTCCATATATCTGATGGCCCTTCGTCTAAAGGCCTTCTTCATTGGCTACAGAAAAGGAGGGGTGGAGGAAGGAATATGCGCCTTCATCCTTAAGGGATACTCCTCAGACCCTTCATTGAAGGGGATCCTGGTGAAGTTCGGAGTGGAGGAGGTCATAAGGCAGAGGGAGAATCTGGACCAGATTGTCCTATCCTTCCGTAAGGAGATAATCCATGCTGCCCTAAGCTTCCTTCTAGTGGTGGTGGCATTCTTCCTTCTTAAGAGGGCGGCTCTCCTTATGATGGGAGAAAGCTCCACATGGAAGATTATCTTTGCTCCCATAGTCATGCTTCTTGAAGAGTGGTGAAGGAAAATTAGGTGTGTTAACATTAGGTGTGGAGAAGGGATCTATGGCGTCTAGAGTGAATGAAGATAAGACAACAGTAAAAGACGACGAAGCTATCCTATCCATTTTCCCTTCTGATCCTTTGTATCAATGGCTCTACTATAAAGGAAAGGTTCCCCAGGGAGAGAGGGAGGAGAATCTTCTTCGCTCCATTTTCATGGATGGAATGGACTATGCCCATGACTGGAATATGGTGGGGGAGGAAATGCTGGAGAAGCTTGGAATCAGGGTTGATAGTTTCTCTGACATAGATAGAGCCAAAAAGGACCTTTCTGTTATTCTCACTTCTCCCTTCCTTTCCCTCCGCATGGGGACAAGGAAGGAAGTCAACGCTTTCATTATGGCCATGGCTGAAGTCGAGAAGGCTTCTTCCCTCATTAGGCCATACATTATGTCTATTCTCTCCGAGTATGACGAAAGGGTCTTTTCTTTGCCCTTTGAGGCTCTGGATAAAGTTGCCAAGGGAGAGTATTCCGGAAAAGAGAAAGCTTTGGTTCGCTCCCTTTCAGAGTTGAGAAAGGATAAAGGAAGACTCAATAGGCGGGGCCTGGAGAAGATTGCCAAGGCCCTGGTCAAGGTGAAGAAGGCTGTGAAAGTCTTCTCTTCCATTGAAGGCAAGGTGCCCTATAAGGGGGAAGGATACAAAGGCCTTGATACAGACTGGAAAACCTACGCAGAGGAAATAGATCTATATAGGAGCCTAGTGTCTCACATGGAGCGGAATGTTTTCCTGTCCAGTAGCGTGGAGGAGATAAGAAGTGAAGCCAAGAGTCTGAATAGACGGATAGATGAAATGGAGAAGAGGTACAGTGGTACTCTCTCCTCCCTCTCTTCCTGTTTTGATTCTACTCTATTCACCCTTTCCTTTGGCGCTATGGAAAAAAAGCTTTCGTGTTGCCTTGACTCCTTCTCTCTCCTGAAAAGATGGACTGAGGTCCGGGACAGGATAGAAGTAGTTGAGGAAGAAAAAACAGAGGAGAGCCAGAAGGAAGTTGTGAAAGTTGAGGAGAAGAGGGAGGAGAGACGGGAGGAAGAGGAGCTCTTTCCTCTTCTTGAGAAGGTGGACCTAGGTGAAAAACTGAAAGAACTTGGTATTTCTGACCTGTCGTCTCCACTTCTTCCTGAAGCTCTATGCCATATAATTAAGAAAGAAGGCCCCATGACAGAAAGGGACGCCGCAAGGCGCTTTGCCCTCGCCCTAGGTGAAGGATTGACGGATGACTTTCTCTCCCGCTTTATTGAAGCTATCAGTAGCCAAGGTATAGAAATAGGGAAAAACGGATTTCTGTACCTTAGAGGTGAGGAGATCCTTTTCCATAGAAGCCTTGAAAGGAGAGATTTCTCCCATATATCTCCTGAGGAGCTCTCAGATGGAATGGAGAAGATTCTCCTCCGCTATGGGCGGATGAAGAAGAAGGATCTATATGGTCTTCTTGGCTCCTTCTCTGCAATGAGTATGGTACTGAGCGTAAGATATGGGGAATTGGATAGGATTCTTTTCTCTCTGGAGAATGTGGTTCTGGAGGGGGAATATGTGTATATAGGAGACAAAAAGTGAAGAGTCTGGTGAAAATCATGGTGCTCCTGTTGTCTGCAGTTGTGCTCTTCTCCTGTGCGACCAAAAGCTTTGAGAAGGTGGAGGAGAATATTGAGGAGATCAAGGCGGAGGAAAGCGCCGCTCCTTCCGATTTCGGCGCCATGCTGCTTCCTCTCCTTTCAGAGGAGGCTGAGGAGAAGGAGGAAGAGGAACTTTCACTTCTCTTCTCCGATGGAGACTTCATAGATATAAAGAATGGCGAAGTCTACCTGGAGGAAAAGGTGACGGAAGTGAAGGAGGAGACTCCGGAATTGGAAGTGGAGGAAATGGAAGTGACGGAAGGGGAGGAGAAAAAGGAGATCAATATCCTTTCTTTTGCCCTGATTCTTGGCTTTGCTCTTATTTCCCTGATCCTTATTGTGGTATTGGTGAGAGGATCAGGCTCCAGACATAAGGAAGAAAAGGAAGAAGCAGATGAGAGTAAGGACACTGAAGGCATCAGCTATCTGATGGAGCTTCTGAAGGACGAGGAATAGCTTCTTTTTTCCTTGTGTGGAAGGGAAAAAGTAAAGATTGTGTTAAGAAATGAAGAATTTTTA
>JAEDOD010000135.1 GCA_016302165.1 Sphaerochaetaceae bacterium | reverse complement strand
ATGTCACACTTGATGCAAAAGAATTCAGAATGAAGAGAAATGAGTTCACAGAAACAACTCTCATTTCACTGAAGCTTGCTGATGGTGAAGAAAGAAAGGTATTCGTCAAGGACGTACAGGAGAACCTCCTGAAGAACTGCATCCAGCATGTCGACTTCTTCGAGGTCACATTCGGTCAGCTCCTCAGAACAAAGGTCAGAGTCGAGCTTACAGGAACTCCAGCCGGTGTCAGAGACGGTGGTGTATTGGAGCAGGTTGTTCACGAAGTGGAAATCGAGTGTTTCCCAAGACACCTCCCAGAGTCAATTGTTGCAGATATCTCTTCTGTTGGTCTCAACGAAGCATTCAGAGTCAAGGACCTGGTTGTTGCAGACGTCATCAAGATTCTCGACGATCCAGACATGGCTATCGCTTCTGTAAAGATGGTCAAGGAAGATGCTCCAGTTGCTGCAGAAGAGACAGCAGCAGATGCAGCTGCTACAGACAGCACAGCAAACGCTTAATTGAGACATGTTTGTATTTGGTCTTGGTAATCCAGGACCGGAATATCAGGGAACCCGTCATAACGTCGGGTTCGCTACTGTCGACAAGTTGGCAGCGCAGAAGGGTGTTACACTCAGAAAGCGCTGCCTTCGTCCTTTTAGAAGCGCAAAGATCAATGACGGCAGGGATATTCTGGTCGAACCTTTAACTTACATGAACAACTCAGGTATGGCTGTGCCCTATCTTCTTTCTCCCCAGGACAGGCTGATTGTCATATGCGACCAGATGGACCTTCCACCTGGACGGGTAAGAATCCGCATGAAGGGAGGCAGTGCAGGCCACAATGGGCTGAAGTCCATAATCCACTATTGGAGTGAAGACTTCATCCATGTCTACATTGGAATCGGTCACCCGAAGGAAGGCGTCAGCGTTCCTGACCACGTTCTTTCAGCCTTCACTCCAGAAGAGGAGAAGCTGATAGATAAAGCTACAGATATGGCGGCAGAGGCCGTCGCTGACATATTGGATGGAAAAGCGATAAATGAAATCCTCCAGAAGGCAAACTCATTCCAGCCTTAACCTTCCGGAAGGAAGACGCTTCGTTGTAGCCTTCTCCGGGGGTATAGACTCCCTTGCTCTGGTCCTGATGATGAAGAAGGAGGAGAGGAAAAGGTCCGCTGCAGTCTATGTGGACCACTCCCTTAGGCCAAGGGAAGAGCTTGATGAAGAGATTTCCCTTAATATCCGGAATGCCAGAGCCCTTTCCATTCCCCTCTATATAATCCGCTTGGGAGAGGGGAGCGTGTCGTTGCTGGCAAAGGAGAAGGATATCGGAATCGAAGCCGCTGCCAGGACACTTCGCTATGAAGCACTGGAACGCTTCCGCTCTGAAAATGGATATGACTTCATCCTTACTGCCCATCACCTTGACGATCAGTCAGAAACCCTTCTGATGCGTATGCTTTCCTCTTCTCCCTTCTGGGCCTGGGCAGGGATCAGACGAAGGGAAGGAAACCTGATAAGGCCTATTCTCTCCACTACTAAGGATGAAATCAGAAGAGTGGTGGAGAAATCTGGTCTCAAATGGTCAGAGGATTCCACAAATAGTGACCTTTCCTACAGAAGGAACTGGATAAGGAGGAATATCCTTCCATCCCTTTCCCTGGAGGCCAAGAGAACTATGGAGGCCATTGCAGAGAATGTATCCTCCTTTCCTGGAACCCAGGTGGCTGCAGAATATCATGGCTCCTTCTGGGTCAAGCTAGACAGATCCAGCTTCCTTTCATCCAGGCCTTGGGATAGGGAGAAGGCCATCTTCTCCTCCATGTCCCGGCTGGGAAACAGAGATAGAATCAGGAGAGGAGTGGTAAGGGAAATCGAGAAGGGAGCTGAACGGGGAAGCGGAAGGACTGAAATAGGAGATATTGTCATCAGGTACAGAAAAAACTCTATCGACTTCTATTGCATCCCCCAGCCATTTCTGTCTCCCTATAGAGGAGAAGAGACTCTGCTTCCTCTAGGGCTATCCATAAGTACAGAAAAGGGAGATTCCCTTTCCCTCCGTATTCCAGACTCTGCCTTGAAGGGGGCATATATCAGGAAGAACTCTGAAAATGATGTAATCGAGCTAAGGGATGGAGAGAGAAAAGTCTCATCCCTGCTGAAGGAGTATCACCTTCCCTACGCCATGGTCCTGGAGAAGGGCGGAATCATTGAAGCTGTGTTCATGTCTTTCCTTGGAGGCCGGGATAGACTTGACGGAGACCTGATAGGCAAAAATGGCCATACTATCACAATAAATCCGGAGAATAGCTAAAAAAGGGCCAGGCACTTTTCTTGAGGAATGGAGGATACCCATCAGGGAAGAAAAACCACTGATGTAATCCCATATATTTCATGATTGAGCTTAAAATTCTGTGGAAATTCGAAATAATCGATTATATCCTAGGTAATGTGGGGTATTGTAATGTTTTCTCTACCTCACGTAAGAAAAACCATTTTTACTTAAGGATCTTACAATGAGCAACAAGAAGCCAAAACTTAAGTCTGTAGAACGGAATGTCCGACGTGTAACCAGGGCACAGCGAAAAGCTCCCAAAAAGACTGCCAAAAAGTCTGATGTAGCAATAAAGCGCATCGACGGAATCAGCGAGGAAGAGAAGAATAGAATTCGTCTCGAAGAAGCACAGAAATCAAACGTTGTGATTCTTTCCACTCCAGAGAAGAAACCTGTTGCCCAGCCACAGTCTCAGACTGCTGAAAAGAAGACCATTAAGGATCCTTTCTGGTACATAGGATCCGGAATCCTATGGCTCTTTGATACCTTAAGGGGAAGAACTGGAGAAGTAGAAGAAGTAAAGAAGGAAGAGGTCCCTGTAGAGAAGGCTGTTGCACCAGCTCCAGAGCCAGTTCCTGAACCAGA
>JAEDOD010000134.1 GCA_016302165.1 Sphaerochaetaceae bacterium | reverse complement strand
GTCTTGCCTCCTTTGCTTCCTTGTCAGCTCTAAGCTGGGCAATTCCGATTTCATAGTGCTCATCGTCAATGACAGCACCATGCCATGTATTCTTTCCTTCAGAGAAATCTACTCCCTTACCCTTTATTGTGTCGTAGATTACGCACTTAGGTACGTTTGGAGTGGAATCAAGCCAGTCGAAGGAAGCAAGAATATCCTTTGTATTGTTTCCATCATACTTTGTGTCGTTGACCAGCCAACCGAAGGATTCAAGCTTCTCCTTCAATGGCTCAAGAGGCATGATCTCGCTTTCTGTTCCATCAAGCTGGACCTTGTTGTAGTCAATGAGAAGAACAAGGTTCTTGACCTTTTCCTTAGCTGCGAACATCAGTGCTTCCCAGCTCTGGCCTTCATTGAGACATCCCTCACCTGTCATTACGTAGGTAGTATAGTTCTTTCCGCTGAGGGATGAAGCCAGTGCCATTCCTACAGCTACGCTGATTCCATGGCCAAGAGCTCCTGTAGACATATCAACTCCAGGAATCTTGTTCATGGCTGGGTGTCCCTGAAGATAGGAACCAAGCTTTCTGAAGGAATGTACATCCTCCATTGGGAAGAAGCCTCTTGCTGCCAGGACAGTATAGAGGTTTACAGATGCATGTCCCTTGCTGAGGACAAATCTATCCCTATCTTCCCATCTTGGATTCTTCGGATCGATGTTGAGTCTGTTGAAATAGAGACAAGTTGTCAATTCTGCACTGGAAGCGGATCCTCCCCAGTGGCCTGTTCCACGTTCATGAAGAACTGTGAACATATTCTCCCTAAAGGCTGCAGCAAGGAAGGCCAGTTCATCTGCGCTATATTTCCTCTTGCCTGCATCAGCTAACAATTCATTTAATTTGTCACTCATGGGCGCTCTCCTTTTGTATATTGTATACAATTTTTACCATATCCCTATTCTGCTGTCAACAATTTCCCATGTAAAAATATGAAAAACAGATTATAGAAGAATCCCGGGAAAGGAAAAAATAATTCCTTTACCAGCATATTGTTGATTTTTATTTCCATTAATAATTTGCTCCATATTGATTTACAGAGTCCAACTTAAGAAATGTACCATATTCCTATTAAATTAATAATTGTTCTATGTATACAATTTTATTTGACATATTCTCTCAAGTGCGATAATTTAAATCCATGAAGTTAGTATCAAAGAGTCTTGCAGACCAGGTATACGACCTGGTGAAGGAGCAGATCCTATCAGGAAAGATTCCTTGTGGAAGCAAAATCAGCGAAGATAGTCTGGCAACCCAGTTCGGTGTTTCAAGGACCCCAATCAGGGAGGCCCTTAAGAGACTTAGCGCCTACGGAATAATTCAGATGGAACCCAGGTCCCATTCCAGTGTCATTAGCCTTTCAGAGAAGGAGTCCCAGGATATAGCCACCTTTAGAATATATCTTGAGGATTATGCAATTGACCATATTGACCCCAAAAGCTTCAATGACAACCTGGAAACCATCTGTCGTCATGCCTCCGACTGCCAATATGCATTGGGAGTAGGAAACAGGGCAAAAGCCTTCGAGCTTGACTCCCTTTTCCATATTTCCCTCATAAGGACCTGCGACAATAGCGCACTTATAGATGTATATGAAAGGCTGGACGCAAAAATCCAGCTTCTGAGAATTGCCCAGAATGCCCCTAATGAGGCATTATTGGGATATCTCATGCAGCATATGGCTCTGGTGGAGCTGATCAAGAACAGCAAGACAGAAGAAGCCAAAAAGCTGATGTATAACCATATACTCCATGAGGAAGACCAGGAGGTCAAAAGCTGATGAACATTATAGGCTCCATTCTTCTAGTACTGCTGTTGATATTCACTATCTTCAATCTCTATGCAACCTTCACAAAGAAGAAGCGTGACAAGGTCAATGAAGCAAAATACAATGCTATCTTCGCTCCCATCGATGAAGCCATCATGAAGACAGGAAAGGAATGGAAAGGCAGCAAGGTCAGCAGGATAGTTACAGAAAAGGAACAGGGAATAGTTGCTGTCCGTGATGATTCCAGAACCAGAGCTATTATCGGTTGGGATGGAGGAACCAGAATGTTCTCCTATAAGGAATACAAAGGTTCAGAAATAAGTGAAGGTGAAGAAGGGATTTCCATAATTGTGAGACTGGAGGACGAGAGCCTTGACCTAAAAGTTTCTGATGGAAAGTTCAAGCCAAAAAGTTTTGTAACAAAATCCCTGAAGAGCATGGCAGAGTCCATGAAATCATTCCTGGATGAAATCCATTCCCTTGATTCCAAGGAAATGACGGAAGAAAAGAAGGAACAAGAGTAGAAGAGAAATCCAGGGCAACCTGGATTTTTTCATTGCTTGTTTGAAAGTATCCAGGCTTTTACACAAGATCCTTATGCAAATCTGGATATCTCATATACCATCTCAAGAATAGCTGGGCATGGAGCCTGTCAGTAGCTCAAAAAAAGGCATCCTAGCTCACAGACCTTCGGATGCCTCACAATACTTATACCAGGAAACAGGATCACATCTTATTCCTTCGCCACAAGAAAAGAATAACTTAAGAGAAGAATCTCTCTTCCCTCCTGGCGTATTCTTCCAGGCTGAGGTTCAGAGTCTCCGCTGCAACCTCCAGGGACAGATTGCCCTTCCTTCTGAGCTCAAAAACAGTTTTCTCCCTACCTTTGGCTAAACCTTGGGCCTCGCCTTTAGTAAAACCTTGAGCCTCGCCACTAGCAAAACCTTGGGCCTCGCCTTCCTCGAATCTTATCCTTTCTAGATCATCCAACGCCTTGCACATGTTCCTCTCCCCTATATCTAACTTCCTGTATTCAAGCTCTGATATCAGGCGCATCGTCACCTCTTTCAGGTCGGTGAAAGTCTCACCGACCCTAACATAATTTCAGAAGGGCTGT